>JAMCQQ010000152.1 GCA_023379515.1 Actinomycetota bacterium | reverse complement strand
ATATTCTGATTCCTGCAAGAGACAGTATGAAGAATGAGATAATCAATAAATTAGGACAGAGCGGTTCAATCGGAAAGGGCAGTGAAATAATTAATTTTTATAAAAATCGGTCAAAAACTGATATTGGCAATAAATGTTTTTCTGATGCTGATAAGGTTGATCTGGACAAATTAGTTGAACATATTACCTCAGCCGTTTTAAAGGAATTAGATGCTTCCGAGTAAATTTAAATATAAGTATTGGAAAGGAACGCCAGTATGAGATTAAATAAGGCAGAAATATTATCAGCGGAAGAAATTAAAATGATTGATGACGGGACCAGAGAAGTTCTGAGTGAAATAGGCCTGCTGGTCTATAGTGAAAAGGTTTTAAAATCGCTTGCTCAAAGGGGAGCTGAAGTAGATTTTGACAATAAAATTGTTAAGCTAAGCACCAAAATAATTGATCAGTGTCTTAGCTCGGTACCGGAAGAAATTAAGATATTCAGCAGAGATTTGGAATATTTTTTAAATATTGGCAAAAGCAGAAAGACTTATACCGCAAGCGGACATAATGCCATTTACTATTATGATGATAAAAAGATGGAAAGACGGCCCGTGACTAAGGAAGAAGTTGGCAATTTTGCTTTAATTTCTGATTACCTCGATAATATTGACATTGTAGGGGTCGAAGCAATGCCCCAGGATGTTTCCCCCAAAGCTTCTATCCTGCATGCGGTTGATGCGGTTTTGAACAATACCCTAAAACCTGTCTATTTCTCACCTGAAAATGTCAGAGAGACTGAAGTATTGATAAAGATAATGAAAATTATTTGCGGAAATGACAGCATAAATGAAAAACCTGTTGGGATATGTCAGATTTCACCTATAAGTCCCTTAACCTGGTCCAGCGGAACAGCAGAAGCATTGGTTTTACTTGCCAATGAAAAATTCCCTTTGCTTATATTACCTCAGCCTTATGCAGGCGTAACTTCCCCAATAACAATGGCCGGACTGGTTACTATGAACAACATTGAAAATCTTGCGGGCATTATATTCGGCCAGCTGATCAATCCGGGAAGTCCGGTAATTTACGGAGCCGGATGGACCACTTTTGAGATGAAAAAAAGTGCCGTATTGATAGCTTCGGCGGAGAGGAACATTTGCACCGTAGCCGGTGCACAATTGGCAAATTATTATAAAATACCTTCTCATTGTATAGCTTTTGATACTGATTCCAACATATATGATGAACAAAATGGTTTTGAAAAAATATTTAATATCATATCAACGATCCAATCAGGCATAGATGTTGTCATAAATGCCGGAATGATCGGGACAGGGATGTCTGTGAGCTATGAACAGTTAATTGTCGATAATGAGATGGCCAAATTTGTGAGGAAATATGTGGGCGGGATTGAAGTTGATAAAGATACCATAGGATTGGATACTATAAAAAGCGTGGGTCATCATAAAAACTTTATGATGGAAGAGCATACCTTCAAATATTTGAAATCAAAAGAATATATGGAGTACGATATCTCTAACAGGGATATTTATGATAACTGGGTAAAAAAGGGAAGGCCCGCTATTACCGATAATGCGAAAGTACTTGCAGATAAGATTATAAGTGAGCACAGAATTAAAAGCTTAAGTGCCGATAAGAAGGAAAAAATATCAAGGGTTTTGCAGGATTTTGAAAATTCTTTTAAAAACTAAAATCAAATTATGAATTATAACTCAAATTAGAAATTATTATCTTTTAGATGAGGATAGATATGAAAAATAGATTTTCGGCCTTACCAAAGATAGGAGTTATTTCAGTGACCGATGTTCCCAGGGAACAGGGATTAGTCGGTGAGAGGGAGCAATATATTAATGAGGCACATCAGGACCTGATTGGTTATTTGAGAAATAATAATATTGACGTAGTTGATGTTTCATCAAAAATTGAAAGGTCCGATAAAGATCTTGCTGCAATATATAAACACAGTGATGCAAGAAACTGCGTCAAAGTCATGGTAAATGAGGATGTAGAAGCATTAGTTATCGGGTGCTGGCACTGGTGCGAACCCATGTTGATAGTGGATTTAGTAAGAGAGTTTAATAAACCTGTATTGCTGTATTCTGATGCCAACCCCATGTGGGCAGGGGTAACATTAATCTCGGCCGCAGGTGCCTCCTTGTGGCAAAGTGCTTCAAATTTTTATTCAATCGTACATAAAAGAGTTTATGGCGACAAGGCGGAAATTATCAGATGGACGAAAGGTGTCACTGCCATTGAAAAATTGAAAAGAGGGACCTTCATCCTCTGGGGCGGTTCCTATGCACTTGCCATGGAATATCTTCAGGATGATTATTCCAAATTAAAATCCTTTTTAGTGGGCGATATCATAAACGAGGACCAGTTTATATTGATCAAATATAGCGAACAAATTGCGGAAAAAAGGTTGGCCGATTTTGCTGATTGGCTGAAAAGCAACAAAACAGTTATAAATTATGATGATAAAATGTTAACAAAAGAAATATTTAAAAAACAGATAGCACTGTACCTTGCTGCAAAAGACAGGATAAATGAATATGAAAATGTATTGGGGGTATCAGTTAAATGCTTTACGGAATTGTCTGATACATATGGTGTGGACCCATGTTTTTTGCCGGCTTTTTTGCCATTTTATGAAGATTCTGAAGGCAAAAAAGATGTTATTCCCTGTGTTTGCGAAGGAGATGTAAAAGCCTTGATTTGTTCATCTTTACTTCAGATCATATCCGGCGGTCAGCCATCCCTTTTTGGAGATATCTTATATATTGATAAAGACTATCTGGTTATGGGTAATTGCGGCGCTTCTTCTGTTTATTATTCCTGTTTTTCAAAAAACGTAAAAGAGGTTTTAAAGGAAATTACCATTTCACAAAATTTTGAAGGAAGAGGTGGAGCAGTCAGTTATAATACTGCCAGGGATAATTTAATGACAATGGTCAGGCTGCTGAGGATAAAAGATGAATATATTATTTTACTGGGATTAATGCAGACGATTGAAATAAAAGAAAATATGAGGAATAAAACATGTTTTTACAGGAACTGGCCGCTGACGGCTTTAAAATTTAATGTCAGCAGACAATTACTGGTTGATTCTTTGGGTGCAAATCATTTAATAGGGATACCTGGCGATTTTACTAATGAATTTACTTATTCAGGCAGTATTGCCGGGATAAAGGTGTTCAGGATAGACAGTGATGATGAAATTAAAAAATGGATAAATTATTCCAGCAGTAAGGCTAAACATTTTTAGTGAGTTGAAGGAGATATTTTGTGAGCTTGCTCGGTATAGATCTAGGGACGACTGGTTGTAAAGCAATTGTATTTGATACTCATGGTAAAATGCTGGCAAGCTCTTATAAAGAATATGGTCTTATTATCTCTAAAGAAGGTTTGGTTGAATACGATCCGGAGTTAGTGTTTGAATCTATTAAAGCAATCATTAAAAATGTCAATTCTAATCCTGAAGTCATAAAAGATTCCGTAGAGGCTTTCAGTTTATCGGTGCCAGGGGATGAGGTTTTGCCTGTAAATAAAGATGGCAAAGCTTTGTATAATATGATATGTTCGCTTGACAGCAGGGGGATCAAAGAGAATTCAATTATCTGCGAAAAGATAGGAATTAATAAGCTTTACAATATTACAGGTTTGCCGCCTTCCAATATGTATGCTTTAAACAGAATTCTCTGGTTTAAAAGTAATGCCGGCAAAATATATGATAGTGCTTATAAATTTGCGTGCTGGGATTCTTATATAT
>JAMCQQ010000151.1 GCA_023379515.1 Actinomycetota bacterium | reverse complement strand
CCATTTTGAGACAATACTTCCGATACGACTCTAATTGTATATGGAAATTCATCCTGGCTTGGGATTACGGGAATAAGCGCTCTTTCGGCAAGTGCTCCGTGTCCAATTTCTCTTCTTGAGGGAGTTCCAACTCTACCTGTTTGTCCAAAAGAGTATGGAAGTCCGGAATAATGGTGAATATATCTTTTAGATTCTTCTCCTTCAGCGGATTCAATTAACTGTTCCATTCTTGGAGATCCCAATGTTGCAATTGACAACGCCTGAGTAATTCCTCTTTGGAAAATAGCAGATCCGTGAGTTCTTGGTAAAATTCCAACGCTTGCACCTATTTCTCTTATTTCGTCCATTTTTCTTCCATCTACACGCTTTTTCTTTTCAACAACGTTGAATTTAATTATCTTATACATTACCGCCTCAACTGCTTTAGCAACAACCTTTTTGTCTATTTCACTCTCCGGATTTTTGTTTTTTTCATTTTCAACGATTCTACTAATTAATTCTTCTGTATCATTATCATCTGATTCTTTACTTGCCTTGGATTCAATTAAGGAGATTATTTCTTCTTTATATGATTTTTCTACTAAAACCTTTGCTTCGTCCAAAAGATTTTCATTTGGAACTTCTAATTTTTTCTGACCTGCTTTTTTAGCAAAATCTTCAATTAGTTTAATAATTTGCTCTGTTTCTTTATGTGCTTTTTCAATAGAGTTATATAAAACATCTTCATTCACTTGTAAGGCACCTGCTTCAAGCATTACGGTTTTATCTTTTAATTGAGAAACAACAATATCGAGTTCTGAGAGATCTCCTTCACTGGCTGTGGGATTTGTTAAAAGTTCACCTTTATCTCCGTTTTCCTTAATATAACCCATACGAACTGCTCCAATTGGACCATTCCAAGGAATGCGTGAGATTGCTAAAGCAGCCGAAACAGCATTAATGGCCAAAATATCAGGATCATTTTCATTATCTACAGATAAAACTGTAACAATTATTTGAACTTCATTTTTAAATGCTTTTGGAAATAGAGGACGGATTGATCTGTCAATTAACCTTCCTGCTAAAATAGCTTCATCTGAAGGTCTTCCTTCTCTTTTTACCCAACGGCTTCCTTTTATTCTTCCCCCTGCATAAAGCCTTTCTATATAATCTACTGATAAGGGGAAATAATCTATATCTTCTCTGACTCTTCCCTGGACAACCGTAGTAAGAACCATCGTATCACCAAGTCTTGCAAGAACTGCTGATGTTGATTGTGTAGCAAGTTGACCTGTTTCAAGTGTTAATTTTTTTCCACCAATTTCTAATTCTACTGAGGTTTTATTTTTATTCATTAAGCTTTCATTCCTACTTTTTTTGCAATACCAGAGGAACGTTTTTTATCCACTTTCGTTAAAAAATTAAGAAGTCTTCTTCTTTTTGCAATCATAGACAAGAGACCTCTTCTGCTGTGCATGTCGTGTTTATGGTCTTTTAGATGTTCTGTTAGTCTTTCTATTCTTTTTGTAAGTAAGGCTATCTGAACTTCAGGACTTCCGGTATCTCCGTTTCCTGTTTTTATATTCTTCAATTATATCCTTTTTTGTACTGTTGATAATGGCATAAAATTTAATAGAGTCTAATTATAGCATGAATTTTCTCTTCTAACAAGATTGTGAAACTTTTTGAGGATTAGACTGACTCTCCAATATTTTATATTTATCAATAAGACTCTTTTTAAAGGGCCAAAAGCCTAAGGAAAAGTGAACTTTTTTATCTCTAACGTTTTTTACTTTTTTAGCTAATCTATCAGATGCAATAAGCAAGACTCCGATTGAAACTGCTTGATAAAACTTATAACGTCTTTCATATTTAGAATGACTAAATTTATCAACTAATTTTTTTGCCCAACGATTAGTATCTTTTTCCTTAATAATCTCTTCAGCAGATTTTCTTGTAACATTTATTTCTTCTTTTGTTGATACTTTTTTCAAACTTCTTCTCCAAATAATTGGCAAGCTCCATCCATGTCTTTTTGCAGCAATATCAACTACATTAGTCCAACCTTGTTTTTTAGCCTCTTCTAAAAAGAGATCTATTTCTCCACTTGTTCCAACAGCTTCGTCTCTCACAATAATATTCCCCTCAGGTACATGAAATTTATTTATTAATTCATCTTTCATTAATTCTCCTACAGAAGGTTCATTTTCTCCCCAAATCTCACCCGCGGCTAGAAAAACTTTAGGCTTTTTATCTTTTTCTTGATCAAAACCGTTTTGATAAGATTTATATCCTAATGCTGTTGCTCTTACCGCAAGCCTGCTTCTAAGACTTAATCCTGTACCAAAACCGCTACCTGGCTTCCTATCAGAAAGCCAATAACCATGGGTAAGAATGGCATCCGGTGTCTCAGAAACAGTTTTAGATCTTTGTAGTCTAAGTTTTTCCATTATTTTTTAACTTTAAATATTTGTAGAACCTTTGTAGATTTTTGGGGTCAACCAATCAGAAGGGGGATTTTTCTTATTTTCTCCCTGCTGTGGCTGTCTCTGGTTTTGAGATTGACCCTGAACTTGAGATCGGGAAGAATTATTAAATCGAGGCTCTCTAGTTCCTTCCTGATTTTCCTGATCTCTTCTTTGATTTTGATTTAAAAATTGATCATTTTCTTCCTGTTGAGGAAAGTTTCTTCTTGGCTGGTTTTGAAGTCCTAAAAAAGGGTCTTCCTCTTGATACCTAGGAGCTTGTTTTCTTGATTCTCTTATTGCCCCTGATTTCATTAAAATTCCTGCCATTTCAAAAGCAAGAGGACTTGCTTTTGAACTTTGGAAATTATCTGTTGCAAAAGAAATACCGCTTAAAAGATTTTGGGCAATATCAACATCAATTCTTGGTGTTAAATCGGAAATAAGCTCTGCAACTTGTTCAGAAACAGAAGAAAACCTTGGAGAAACAAAAACCACATCTCCAAAACCCTGATTATCTGTTTTATTGTCTATGTTTATAACTGTTGTATCCTTCATTGCCTCTGCATTAAATAAGTTGCCAAGATCAGATAATCTAGGAGTACCAATGACAAAGATAAGGTTTGGAAATCCTCCTGATCTTCTATATTGTATGTCTCTTTCATTAAAAGAAAGTCCTAACTCTCCCGCCTTAACAATAATATTTAAAAATCCATCCTCTAGTGTATAAGAAACCTTTTCAATTTCTCCTTCTTTATATGGGAAAGAAACAACCAAATCTCCACCTTCTCCTTCAAAATTCGTTTTTACTTTATTTATTCCAACAAGGGAGGATATTTCTACAATAGGATTTGTCGGACATGCGATAGATACAGCTTTATTTAATTGGGATAGAGTTAAATATAAAGAAAGAGCACCTGCCATTTCATCGAGGCTGGGATTTTTTCCTACTGCAATGCCTATTGATCCATCTTTGGCAAGAAGATCTTTTATTTTTGCAAAAATTGAACTCTCCATATTGTTAATATTTACCATTTATCATTTGCCATTTACCATTTATTTTAAAATTATAAAACTGAAGAATAAAATGGAAATTGGAATCTAGATAATGGAAATTTAATTACTCATGGGATATTAACATATCACCTATAGTAAAGTCAAGAATGGGGGAAATAAGCACTCCGCATTCCTGTCCTTTTTCGACTTTTGATATCTGATTTTTCCCTTGTCTAACAGAAGAAATAGTAGATTCTCCAATTACCTCATCATTCCTAACTACTCTAACCTTATCACCCTTAGCTATTCTTCCTTCAAGTACAGAAATACCTAAAACAGTTGTTTTTTCAAAAGGAAAGCTTGCTAAAATCTTTGCCTTTCCAAAAACCCTTTCTATTTTCGCAAGTGCTTTTCCTTCCAGAACATCCAAGACTTCATCCATTAATTCATAAATAATTGTATAATTCTTAACCAATATCTTTTCAAGCTGTGCAAGCCTTAAAATTTCATTCCTGATTTTTGTATTGAAGCTTAAGACAACTCCTCCTATAGATTTTGCAAAAAGTACATCCGCTTCCGAAACTTCCCCTGTTTTTTTATATGCAATATGAGCATCCTTGGGAAGTGCATTTACAATAGCCTCCAAAGAACCCTGAGTGTCAGCTACAAGAATAACCGAAAGAGGATAGGCTTCATGAGGAGCCTGATATTCTAAAAGTAAATTTTTCTTAATCTCCTGCTTTGAGGCTATTGTAAATGCACTTCCCAAGGATG
>JAMCQQ010000150.1 GCA_023379515.1 Actinomycetota bacterium | reverse complement strand
AAAAAAGAATTAGAACCTGGTTAATATCATTAGTGTCGCAAATTATATCTCCGATATATAAAAAGATTAGTTTCTCATCATTATATTTTCTTTTTGGTGTTGCGGTCATCCCAAAAATATAATACGGATTAAAATTAACTATTGTCTGTCTAAAACTTTTAGCCGGAATGTGGTGGCATTCATCAATAAGGATGGTACCGAATGATTCACTTAAAGCTTTTAAATCTGGAAATCTAATTAAGCTTTGAATCATAGCTATTGTAACAAATTTTGATACTTTCTTTTTATTTGCTGAGATTTGTCCGATATCCTTTTTACTAAGTCCCAAAAAATCCTGGATTCTTTCAATCCACTGATCATATATTTGTTTTCTGTGTACAAGTATAAGAGCCGGCTGGCATTTTCTGGCCATAAGTTCTATTCCTATAATTGTCTTTCCAAAACCGGGGGGAGCAACTATAACGCCATCTTGTTTATTTTCGCAAATATCAATCACTTGCTCCTGAATACTGCTGAGTTGGATTTTGGAATTGAATACAAGGTTGTCAAGCTTATTTCTTTTATCAAAAATTTCAAAGTTGATTTTATTTTCATTACAGAAATCTACCAGGTGGTTTAAGAATCCTCTTGGTATCATAATGGTATCTTTCGTTTCTTTTATTAGATTAAAAAACTTCTGAATTCCATATACGCTTCTTCCAATTTTTTGTTTGATTATGTACTCGCTATTTATAAAATTAAGATTACTTTTTAAAAAATTTGCCAGATCTTTATTGACTTGATGTTTATTTAGTACTATTTGACTTTTTAATGCTATAGATAATTTACCTGTTTTAAATAATTTTTTATCCTCAGCAATATTAAAACTACATGATTTTTCATCTTCAACTATTACTGAATACAGTTCATCTAATTTCACATTAGAAATCTTCTCTATTTTACTCAAATAATTCCACTGGTCTTCAATGGGATTAAAACTTTCATGGTCTAAAAAAACCATTTTATTTTCTTTTAGATACCTACCATTTAAAGGTAAGGCTACTAAATTTCCGAGACCTTTGCCTGAATGGTAGTCCTGATTAGGAAAGATTCTGTCAAAACTGACTTCTCTACCAAATTCTGATAGATTGAATACTTTTCTGATTATTTCTAAAAATATTCTTCTGCTCTTAGAGGCGGGGTATTTATTTTTAAAAAAAATCCATAAGTGGGTGCCCATTCCTGATAAAGATTTTTCAAGGTAGACAGGAATTTTCAGTGACATGCATTCATCCATAAACTTCCTTGAATCTTTTTTCCATTCTTTTCCATCAAAATCTATAGCAATAAAATAAGAAGTATTGTCTTCAAGTAAGGGATAAATACCTATAAAATAAGCTCCTATCAGATGTTTCTTTACTACATCTCTGGTCAGTGGTATTTTTTCTTTATTGCTAAAATTTTGAAAATTTCCACCCTTGGCTTTATATCTTAAGTATTCATTCCAATCAAATCTATAGGCAGGAGTATACCCGGATTTTCCATTTTTTTCCCATCTTCTTGCATATATGTCATTTCTACCTTTAAATAAAGACATATATAAGTTTAGCTGTTCTTCACTTATGAATAACATTTTTTCAACCTTAACTATAAGAACTTCTCACTTAGGTTTTTAGTTTGATAATATAAAAAAATCTCATGGGTCAAAATAACACCACAAATCCTGACAATTTTAAACAAAGTCACTTAAATCATCAATCACAGGATCATTCCAGACCTCTTCTTTCAAGGCTTCATAGACATTAAACACTATTGGACAAACTGATGTATTGTCAATAACATTTATCAAACGCGAAACAAAATATTTTTTATGAAGATGTGGGTATGACCGACAATCCTTTGGACGGTATTCATATTGAGAACATATGTTATTATTTAAAAATGGACAGGGTTTCTTATTGAATGTGATTCCTTCATTATTCTCTCTTTCCGTTAGATATTTATCTTTGAAAGTATCTATAGATATTTTTAACCCATTAGCCAATTTTTTGACATCTTTTATATTTAGCACTGGTAATACCTTTTTGCAGCAATTCCCACAGATTTTACAGTCAATTTTAGAAGATATATCCCTATATAGTCTTTGTACGATTATATCTACCTTTTCCAAATTACAACCTTTCAAAAAAGAACGAAATTCATAGTTTTCATCTTCTTTATTTTTTGCTGGTCTTCTAATTTTATTAATATCTATTTCTATTATCATTTTAATTTCAGAGTTCTCTTATAAAGAGTCAAAGTATTTCATATCAACAAGAATCAAGAAATCATTATTATATATTATATTGTATCGCTGCTAAAAAAGTATTTTATTTATATTTGATATAGTTTCAGCAAATGTTGAAGCTACTTAAAATAATGAAATTATCATAATCCAGAAGAAGAACAATAAAGTAAAAGTCTCTTTATGAGATATAGTTTTCTTTTTAAATTCAGATATGATAAATTTACCTATACAAAATTTATTATTTAAATATTTTGGTGAGTTTGAATGGATGAAATAATTTTTATAATAGAAGAATCAAAAGAAGGTGGATTTGAAGCAAGAGCACTGGATCATTCTATTTTTACTGAAGCTGAAGACATGGAATCATTAAAAGATGCTGTAAAAGACGCTGTGCTATGCCATTTTGATAAAGAAGATATGCCAAAAATTATAAGACTGCATTTGGTAAAAGATGAATTGATTTCTGTATGAAAATCCCAAGAGATACAAGCAGTGACAATTTAATTCAACTATTAAAAAGATATGATTATAAAATCACACGCCAAACTGGAAGTCATATCAGGCTTACTTCAAGTATTAAAGGTAAAGAGCATCACATAACAATACCCAAACATAAAGATTTAAAAATCGGGACCTTAAATAATATTTTAAATGATATTTCCAAATACCTGGAAATAAATAAAGAAGAACTTATTAAAGCACTCTCTAATTAATGATATTCACAATATATAAAAAATTTCACTATTCCGCTATAAATTACTTATTTACTGAAGTGATATTACAAAAAATCTTTATAATCCATTAATGTTGTGAAATAACAATTTACGCATTTTGTTAACTGCATAGCACCCTGAGATAAATGAAAAACAATTCTCTCAAAAGATATTCCCCTTTTTCTTTTTAACCATTCA
>JAMCQQ010000149.1 GCA_023379515.1 Actinomycetota bacterium | reverse complement strand
TGTCACAAGCCCTAAGACCAGGACTTCCGTTAAAATTAAACATGCCAAATCCAAACTCAGCAACGTTGTTCCTATCTCTCCCATAAAGGATGTGCTGTTTACCCGCTAGCTCAATAGCTTTTTTGGTAATTTCTGCGGGAAGTTTTACTATTTCAGTATTTTCATTTACTACTGCACCAAATTCTTTCAAGTCATGCCATATGCGCTGATTGGGAACTTTTACTCCAATATTCTCAAGAATGTCAAAAGAAGCATTGCTAATCCTATTTATTGTTTTATCTGGAAATATTTCATATCGCCGCAATTTATACATTGTTCCCACTGTTTTACCTCCAATTAAATATAGTTGTCATGTGTAATTTCTAGTCATATAAATCACTTGACTACTGCAATTTAATCAATTATATTAAGTACTATAAGTAATTAATTAGCTAATTAATATAATATGAAAAGTGTAAAACATCTAGTTTTTTAAGTTCAATGTTGGGATTACATATAATATCAATAAAAACGCTGTGAGAATGAAAGTCATCTTATACAAAAATTTGCTGACCCAAAAAGGAGGTGAGATATTTGTTACAGATGATGCATGATATATGTAAAAGTCATTGTTTTCAAAAATAGATAGTTAAAAATAGAAAGGAGGGATTTTTGAGATGTTGGCAAAGAAAATGAAGGTCTTAATTGTCGCATTACTGTCACTAGCCACGTTTGCTTTCATACTAAACGGCTGTGCTCCAGCAGCTGCGCCTTCAACGGAAGGAGTGGCATCTACAGAAGAATCGGTTCCCGAGGAAACGACTCCACCAGAAACAGAGCAACCCAAATTATCAGGAAGTATTAAAGTGGTAGTTTCTCCAGATATGGCTTTAAAGGGATTACAAGCCAAGACTGAAGAGTTCAGTAAAATTACCGGAGTTGAAGTTGACTATAACGAAGTAGGATGGGATGTCTATTTCCAATCGGGACCAATTGATATTCAGTCCGGCGAATATGTATGGGATGTGATGGACGTAAATGAGGGTTGGATACAGGATTTTGGTGCAGTGGCAAATTTATTGCTCCCCTTGGATGATCTATTGGCAGATGAAATTAAGGATGTTGCACCTGCGTTGATTAAGAGTGGAACAAGAGCCGATCACGTATATGGGTTTCCATTTCTTCCAAGCTGGCAGATCTTCTTTATTAACGCAGACCTCTTTAAGGAAGCAGGTTTAGATCCGCAAAATCCGCCTAGGACATGGGATGAATTCCATGATGCATTAACCAAGTTGAACAAAGATACTGATAATGATGGTGAGATTGATCAGTATGCATATATTGTCTCTTGGGGGGAAGAACTTGGTGTAACATTTCAATTTCATCAGTGGCAGAAGGCGGCAGGTGGAGAGAGGTATGAATGGAAAGATGGTAAAGTACATTTCCTGTATAATACACCGGAGAGCGCTAAAGCCTTGGAGTTCATGAAAAAATTATGGGATGATGGTCTTGTAAGTCCCGATACCATGACCGGACTACAGCAGGATGTTACACCGCTGTTTGCTTCGGGTACTATACCAATTCTTACAATGTGGGATATGTATGTTTCTTATGTCGTTGATCCTGAATCTTCCAAGATCATTGGAAAGCTTGACTTTATGCCATTCCCAGGCATAGAAAAAGAATTTACTGCGGCTATGGACGGCCATGAATTTCTGGCAATCCCAAAGAATGCAAAAAATGTGGATGCGGCCGT
This sequence comes from Actinomycetota bacterium, assembly GCA_023379515.1. The sequence continues at coordinate 4,258 of JAMCQQ010000149.1, read as the reverse complement.
TGCCTATATCAAATATGTAGCTTCAAAGGAAAACACTGGAAAAAGATCTTTGGAAGAATTTGTTGATCCGGTATATGAAGAACAATGGAATGATCCAGAAGTCCAGAAAGCACTCCCATTTTTGGATGTAGTACAGTTTGTGAGCAACTTTGAGGTTGACCAATTTCCACCGGTAAAGAGCTCACAAGAATTGGACACATTTGCCGGAGCCCAAATGATGAGAGCAATTTTAGGTGACATAGGTATTGAGGAAGCTTTGAAAATTATTCAAGAAAAAGCTGATACTTTTGAAACGGTTGAAGGAATGACAGGACCCTAAACAATAATGTGTTTATAGCCTACTGAAACTGATGATATTTTCAGTATCAGTAGGCTTATTTTATATAATCAAAGTTGTATTATTTTTATTGGTTTGTTTAGTTAAATGAGAATATCAAAAATTAACCTCGAAGCAAATGAAAGTAAACTTGCATATTTCCTAATAACACCATCGATAATATTAGTATTCGTTATACTCATATATCCATTAATTTATTCAATTTATATCAGTTTCACTAATATAGAGATAAGAACAGCTGGGGAAGTATATTTTGTAGGTTTTAATAATTACGTTAAAGCGTTTGTTGATCCTTATTTCCGCGGAGCGTTAGTTCGGACTTTATATTTTGCTTTAGGTACAGTCTTTTTAAAATTAGTCCTGGGTTTGATAGTGGCCCTAGTTTTGCATCAACAATTTTTCGGTAGAGGTTTAGTTAGAACATTAATAATTCTACCATGGGCAACACCTTTAGTTGTGACAGGTATTATGTGGAAATGGATGCTTAATCCTAGTATAGGAATCATAAATTATTTGCTTAAAAAAATTGGTTTAATAGAAAAATATATTGTGTGGCTCGGAGATATGCGATTTGCAATGCCATGGGTAATTATTGCTGATGTTTGGCAAGGAGCTCCTTTTTTTGTAATATTGCTTCTTGCTGGACTTCAAACGATTCCTGGAGAGCTGTATGAAGCAGCTATGATAGATGGGGCTGGAAGCTGGCAGAGATTCCGACGCATAACTTTACCATTGATAAAATTTCCTATATTCATTGTGACAATTTTGGGGACAATATCGGCCCTGAATGCATTTGATTTAATATTCATTCTGACAAAAGGTGGGCCGGGTGGTGCTACAAAGATGGCTACATATTTTGTTTGGATGAATGCTTTTAAATTTTTTCATCTGAATTATTCTTCAGCTATTTCTTATATCATTATGACAATGGCTTTAATCATATCGTTTGCTTATATATATATTTTAAGGAGAGGAAAACGATGATATGGTTGAAAATGAAGTAAATAGAGCTTTGGTTTATAAAAGGAAAACAAAAAAAATTTTAAAAAGATTGCCTTTGTATATTTTAGTACTACTGATAATGATTTTTTTCTTATTTCCTTTTTATTGGATTTTTATAACCAGTTTCCAATCTACTTTAGATCTCTTCTCGGTAAAACCAGTATTTTTTCCACTTAAACCAACTTTGAATAATTACAGGGATATTTTATTTTCAGGACGTTTAACAATAGGAAAAGCTCTTTTTAATAGTTTGAGAGCTGCTGCTGTTACTACTTTAATTACAATAATTATTGGAAGCTTGGCTGCCTACGCTTTTGCTCGGCTTCGCTTTAAAAGTTCAGGTTTTATACTTATATCACTATTAGTAACCGAGATGTTACCCCCCATAGCAATTTTGATTCCTTTTTTTGTAATATATTCTAAGCTTAAGCTATTAAATACTTGGCTTGGTTTAGTCATTGGTTATACTTCTTGGGTATTACCCATTGCCATTTGGATACTTTATGGTTACTTTCAATCCATTCCCGAAGACCTTGAGGATGCAGCCAGAATTGATGGTTGCTCAAGGATTGGTGCATTATTCAGGGTAATTTATCCAGTATCGGCACCTGGTTTGGTGGCTACAGCTGTTATATCCTTCATTTTATGTATGGGGGAGTTTATGTTTGCTTTAGCTATAACTACTGTTACAAGAGCAAAGACCCTGCCCGTTTTGCTTGGTGACTATATTTACAAATATACAATTGAATATGGCAAGATCACTGCAGCTGCGGTGATAGCAGTAATTTTTCCTATTATTCTGGTATTAATTTTCCAGAGGTATTTGGTGAAAGGTTTAACTACAGGTGCACTCAAAGAGTAATAAATTAAATTTTATATATGATGAAGAAGTTGAAGATTTATCAGAACATATTGAAGACAAACTCATCGTAAGCAATAACAGAATATTCGTGCTCCAGTCAACTAATCCTGAGCTTTTCGCGTTTGTTGATGATATAAGGTGGCCAAACCCTGCATCTGATAATTGGATGTATAGCCATGGATGTTTTTTTATGGTTCAGGATTTGCAAAGTAAGGATATGGCACGATCAATAGATGGTACCTTAACTCATAAAAAGCGTAAGTATATACCGAATGGCAGTCTTCTAAATGTTTTAGGAGCTTTTGATTCTGCAATCACCCTTTCTTTATATGACTTTTGTGTGCCCAATAAAGATCTTTGGGTTAGAAGGCTAAGGGTAAAAAATGTTTCTAAAATAGATAAAAATATCAGAATTATTCTTTTTATTGCTCCTCGAACTTGTAATGAGAAAGGAATTTTAAAAGGACGGAAATTAAAAAATAATGTTTTTATTTTTGATGGGAACATAGAAGCTCCATATGTGGCTATTGCTTGTGATAATAAAGTAGATGATTACATCATTTCCCGTGATGCATACCAGAATGCTTATATTGGTAATTTCGAAGAAGACAAAAGAATTGAGGATCCAGATAGAGTTGAGCTTGCTTTAGCTATAGATTTGAGTCTTAAAACAGCTGAAACTAAATTGGTAAACTTTTTTATCTCTTTTGGAAAAACTCGAGATGATGTTTTACAGCTCATAAACCAAATAACTATAAATTCTGATGAATTATTTGTACAGACCCGGAAATGGTGGGGAAACTGGTTTAAAGAGGGAATCACCTTCCATTCTTCGAGCGCAAAGTTGGACTGGTTATATCGGGTTAATTTAATGGTCTCTAAGATGTGTCAAGCTGAGAACGGCGCTGTTCCCTACATTGGCTGTGGGGACTATGATCGAATGGCCTGGGTGAGGGATAACGTATGGTATGCAGTAGGAATGGACTATTCAGGACACTTTGATGAAGCTCAGAAGGCCTTAGACTGGTGTTTTATGTTAAAAAGAAGGAAAGATGGTTGTCTCTACACTAACTATCTAGTTGATCCCAATGTTCCAAAATGGACTCAATTGGAACATGATTTCTATGGAGAGATATTAACTGGGATATGGGTCCATTATATTTTTACCCAAAACAAAGATTATCTATCTGAGGGATGGATCACTATAAAAAACTGTGCTGAAATTATAATTAAGAATATCAGTCAAAATGGACTGATAGCCCAAGATTATTCTATATGGGAAGACAACCTATCACAGAATACTTTTACTTCGGGTGTATCTGCCTTTGGCTTGTTGTGTGCCTCACAAATAGCCGAAGCACTTGGGAAAATTCCTTTACATGAGCAATGGAGGCATTACAGCGAGGATATAGTAAAAGCCATAAAAGATCTTTGTTATAAACAAGAGATTGAATGTTTTACCGAGAGTCCAGATAGCATTTATATTGATGGTTCAGTTCTTATTCTTTTTTCGTGGTTTCCTATTTTTAGAGTGGAAAGTAAGTTTTATAAGTGTGTTGAAAATATCTGTAATCGTCTGTGGCATAAAAAGATTGGTGGTTTAAGGAGAAGGGAGAAGGAACTTAATAACCCGAGGCAGGATTGGGATAAATATCCCTGGCCAGGGGTAACTCTGTGGGCAGCAGATGCGTATTTAGAGATGGGTGATGACAGAGCCTTCAAATTCTTGAATTGGGTGATTAAAAATGCAATGCCTGAAGGAATTCTTGCTGAAAATGTCCATCCAACGCATTTTTCTCGCTTTCCTATGCCCAGCTATTCATCCATGGGTCTAGTCAGGACATTACTTTGTTTGGCTGGTATTAGATTTAATGGGTATATAAATCGTGAAAGTCCAATATTAAAAGATAAATATGGAGAGATTAGATTAGAAAATTTGACATTTTCTTAAATATTTGGAATTTTGGGGTATGAACGTGGAAGCGAATTTTTATTACTCAAAAACACGGTTATTGCTGGATTTTCATACTCCCGAGTGGCATCCTCAATTCTTTTGT
>JAMCQQ010000148.1 GCA_023379515.1 Actinomycetota bacterium | reverse complement strand
ATGTTGGTTACCTGTCCCGTCATTGAGCTTCCACTTCCATTAATAATTATATTTGTCCCACCTGTAGGCAACGCAAGAACTGGAGCAGGATTGTTTTTTTCTGCCGCAAATGTTCCCAAATTAATTGTGCTACCGCTCCAGCAAATGAAAACGCCGGTACCATCGCAAGGATCAGGCATAGTGCAACCTTCTCCGCAATAAGCCTTACCATAAATTATACCACGATTCAACGTAACAGCGCTGTTAGCTGTTGAATTTGTTTGGATAATTGCTAAATTCAGAGGACGATCAAGTGTAGCATTATAGGGTCGAACGGTTGAATCGTAACCGTCAATAAATGAATCACTGTTCAGTGTAAATGTGCCTACAGAAGCGGCACCATTAATAACCGTTGGGTCTCTGACTGTAAATCCGATTTTTTGCTTCGTTTCCGTGGCCGTACCTGGATTGACAATCCCCGTGGATTCAACAGTGGTAATTCCGGAACTCTCTTTTTTCGTAGTCAGATAGAATTTATTGCCGTCAGCTAAAGTAAATGTCTGATTATTGAGCGCTGTAATGACTGCTATGTCGGCGGAGTTATATGCGTTAAGGATAGTCAACGTGGCATAATTCCTGCCCGCTTGCGCCAGATAATAAGCTTTGTGCCTCTGATTGATAAAAAGCTCCGAAAATGTTGAAGAAGAGGTAAGGCTCATTATTGCCGCACCCATGATGGCAACGATGGTCATTGACACAATGATGACTATAATTGCCGCTCCGGCCTGTCTGTTTTCCCGCCTTTTCCTTTGCGAGATCATTTTATCTTTCCTTCCAATCATATAGCTTTTTCATTTTATTGAACTGTATTTTTCATGGCATCCTACCATCCAGTGGTGGCAGTAAAAGAAGGTGCAACCCGGTCGTTAAATACAGCCGGAACATTGTCCGCTCCTGTCAGGACAAGATTGATCTCGATGAGCCATCCCGTTATTAGTGAGCCGGTACCTGTTGGAAGTACTGCACCGGACCCTGTAGGATTGGCATAATAAGAAAGTGAAAAACTACTGACTTGATCCGTCAGGACGTCGCCATCGAATAATAGATTGGTACCGCTTCCGCCCCAGGATATCGTGTGGTATGTCTCCACAGCATCTTTGTAAGAAATAAATTTTATCTTTGTTGCATCCAAATAAGCGGGATTGGTATTAATATATTTGATATTATTGAGTTCCTTGAGCATTCTGGCCATGGCGACTTGACCCTTTAAAAGCGTATCGACGTTTTTTTCCGAAAAAAGAAAACTTTTTACCAGATAGCTACCGGACATACCGACTACTGCCACCACAACCGCGAGTAATATAAGAGATATAATAATTTCCAGTAAGGTAAAACCATTTTTATTTAATATTCTCTTGTTCATAATTCCCTATTCGTGTTTTGTCAGCAATATGGACAGAGTTTCTCCCAAATCATTTTTTATGGTTACCTTCAGTATATCTTCCGGGTCACCTGTAACTACAGATGTTTCCGTATTGCCGACAAATTTTATATAGGCGCTATACACCAGCGTATAGGGACCATAACCAGTTGGCGGAAGTTGTTGCGATGTCGGGTTTTCAATCTTTGTCTTGAGCGTTGCCAAATCCTTCGTATAGTTTTTAGTATAATCCGCCGATATACTTTCCATGACTTTCTGCAGGGCCATGGCCTTTGTCGATTGATTTAAAGGCTGGGCGCTTTGGGTAAGTGACCTATTGGAGTAAGCAATCATCATCGCTGCCATTACCGCCGCAACGACTATGACAATAATGATCTCAATAAGCGTGAACCCCTTATCAATTTGTCTGCCGGACAGTTTCATGGAATGAATCCTGTATTTTTTGTAACTTTAATAGTCCTGGAAGAAGCTCCATCGGTGATTGTAATAGTTGCGTCGGCGGTTATAGGTGTTCCGGATACGGAAGGGATTCCCCAGGCATCATAAATAATTGTTACAGGTATTCCCAGACTTGTTGCTATAGAAATACCAGACGCTAAATTGTGCGTTGCAGAGCTTTCAGCGAATAAACCGGGGTTTGTGGTAACACCTTCTTCCGTTTTCTGCAAAGTATAGGAATTATTGGAAATAGATATTCCCCAAGTGGTGGCATTAGAGCTTAATCTCTTATCCGCATCGGACAAGCCTCGAAATTGCACATAACGCAAATTTGCTTTTAATGTTTCCACTTCGGCGGAAATGTTGTAAGTCTTAGTCGAAGTCATGCGAGATACTGCAACAACACCAAGAATACCCATGATAAGAATGACGGCAATAATTTCAATTGCTGTTAATCCAGCCTGTTTTTTACTATTTTTACGGTAATTATTGTTCATTATACTTTCGTCCACTCTTAATCTCTTAAACAAAATCGCCAAAACAAAATTCAGTCTCTGAAATCAGTGAACTTTTTATCTGTAAGTCAGTTACTTACGCTTACTTTTACCATATTTGATGCTGCTTGCCTAGCTATACTTATTTCTAATATTTATATATCAGTCAGTACCATTTCCATTATTTATAGTCCAAGGAAGAAGAAAAGTTACAAGATAAATATATAATTGATAAAAAGAATTTTTATTCTCGAAATTCTCAGCACTGAAATCATCCGGAAAAGCC
>JAMCQQ010000147.1 GCA_023379515.1 Actinomycetota bacterium | reverse complement strand
GTTGTAAGAAGAGATAGCCAAGAAAATACCATAAATAAGCGTAATTATAATAAGTATGACGGGAACACTGGAAAAATACTTAATATCACCATTTATGAACATAACGATATATTTACCAACCTTGCCTAAAAATGTTTCAAGCCATAGATTTGCATTAAACAGATCTGACATCATGTGCTCCGATTATCTTATTTATATTGTTTTTATATTACTATTCCTGTATTACTGTTTCAATTTTTAAGTTTTTCGATTACTGCTTTTGTAACACTTTCGACAATTTCTTTATAATCAGCAGAGTTTTTGTGTGTCTCATTTTCCGTATCTGTATACTTTGATGAAAATGAGAGGTTACAGACATTAGATTGAAAGGTACATATATTTTTACTACTGAATGCTTCAAGTCTGTTTTCAACCATTTCTCTAAAACCATCCCTTATTCCATTTAGCAGCAAGGCAAGATCGGGAGAATCCTTTCCGAGAAGATTTTTCAGATTTTGAATGGCAACATGGGAAATGCGTGTATAAACAGATGCTTTATTTATACCTATATTTATCGCTTCCTGAACTATTTCATCGCTTACGCCAGAACCTCCATGAAGAGAAAGATAGCAATTGGTTCTTTCCTTTATATTTTTAAGCAGCTCAAGATTTAGTATTGCCTTTCCTTCAATTAGCCCATGGATCGAACCAATTGCAGGTGCCAGGATATCTATGCCGCTGCGCTCTACGAATTCTTGTGCCATCTCTGCATTGGTAATATTGGCCTTAGCTGTATTTTCGTCCTGGCCGGCACGGGTTATGTAACCCACTTCAGCTTCTACCATCAAGCCGACACTGTGAGCAATTTCAACTACCTTTTTTGTCCTGCGGATTTTCTCCTGGAAATCAAGATCGAGCGGACCATCATACATAAGAGAGGTAAATCCGCACTTGATTGCATTTACAATAGAAGAAACTTCTGTGGCATGATCGAGGTGAAGTATGACCGGAACATTTACTTTATTTGAAACATCTTTGACAAGATTTGAGAATATCTCCAGATCACTATATTTGAGCTGGGGTTCGTATACGGCACAAACTACGGGAGTTCTCATGTTTATTGCCGCTTCTATAACTCCTTCAAGTGTTTCAACATTGCACACATTAAAACAACCTAGACAGTATTTATTTTTCTTCGCATCATCCAAAAAAGGTTTTAAATTTGCAATAGGCATAATTACTCAGCATCCTTTACGGGTTTTTTGTGATTAAATTTATTTAAAACTGCTTTGACAAAAATACAGTCCAGAATGGCCATCTGCGCCATCCTGGAATTCATATCAAGTTTTTGATATTTTGATTTTATAGGAATTGTAAATAATTTTATATCTGAAAATCTTGTAATAGTGGAATTTATAAAACTGGTTAAACATATGGTTTTAGCGTTATTCTTTTTTGCATTTTTCATACAGTTTATCACACTTATGGTTTCGCCTGAAAGCGATATCCCAATGGCAATATCATCTTTACTTAAAGTACCTGATAGTAACCTTTGCGAATCCTGATCAAAAAATAGTATGGGATTATATCCGGCCAGTAAGAATCTGGTAAAAGAATCGAAGGCAACCGCAAGTGAAGCTCCGCTTGCAAAAAATATTATTCTATTGGCTTTTTTTACCGATATTACAGCCTGGTTAAATTCGTCAGAATCAATATTCTTCAGGGTGTCTTTCAAATTATTAATATGCCTGAAAAATATATCTTTTGTTATATCTCCGGTATATTCTTCCTTAAAAAAATAATTATCAGCCACACTTGATTTTAATGTAAAATCTTTTATGAATTCTACCTTGAAATCTTTATATCCTTTATAACCTAGGTATTTGCAAAATTTAAAAATAGTGGCTTCATTTAACTTTAATTTTTCCGCCAGTTCTTTTATCGATATATTAAATATTTCTTCTGAATTATCTAAAATGTAATCAGAAATTCTTCTTCCTGCCGGAAACATATCTTTATAAAATAATTTAATCCTGTCAATACAATAAATTTTTTTATTCATTGTTAAATATTCTATATTTCTTTGATAAATTCAGAAATCAATGGATAAATCTTTTTATATAATTTAAACCTTTTGTTATAAAATTCAAATTTTTCTTCTTTTGGATAATATTCTTTTTTTACTTTTACGAATTCATTTATAGTATCTTCTATTGTTGTATATTTTCCAATACCAAAACCGGCAATTACCGATGTCGCCAGACAGCCCGCTTCGTTAACATTTAAAGATTGTATCAGTTTTCCCGTAATATCCGCTTTTAATTGGAGCCAAAGATCAGATTTGGCACCGCCCCCGCTTGCTTTCAACGAGTCTATTTTTATGCCATTTTTCTCCAGTCTGTTTATATTTAATCTAAGTTCATATGTTATACCTTCCAATACTCCCCTTATTATATCTTCTTTTTGTGTTCCAAGAGTAAAACCTAACATAATCCCTTTAGCCAACGGGTCGTTTAATGGCGTTTGCGCACCCTCAAAATATGGATACACCATTAAAGGATGACTGGATTTAGATGCTTTTTCGTCAAATAATTTGTATATATCAATTTTTCTTTTTTTTGCTTCCAGCTTTTCTTCATAACCCAGGTTGTTCCTGAACCATTTAAGAAGAGATCCTCCCCCGAAATTTATTGCAAGGCAAATATATGAATCTTTCAAAATGTGATTGGAAAAAGGATAACTGCTTTTTAACATACTGTCATTTGTAATCGGGCTGGAAGCAAAAACCTGCATGCATTCTACGGTACCGGTTCCTACCGAGGCCCTCCCTTTTTTTATTACTCCTGAACCCAATGCGGCACATATCTGGTCAAAGCCGCCAGTGACTGCATAAACCTTTTTTTTAAACCCAAGTTCGTCCGTAAATTTTTTTGGTAATATCCCCAATACTTCACCTGAGGGTAAGCATTTTGGGAAAAGATTTTCAGAAACATCCAGCTTAGTCAAAATTTCTTTTGACCATCTTTTATTTATAATATCAAAGGCAAATGTTCTTGAACAAACTGAATAAGCAGATACAAAATCAAAGCCAAGATTTTTAAATATATAAGAATCCCAGCAGGCAAACTTATAAGTACTATCATATATTTTGCCGGCATTACTTTTAAACCAGAGAATTCTGTTTAAAGCATACATATTGGAAGGCGGCAAACCGGTAATATCATAAAGCTTATTGATTCCTATCTTTTCGCAGATAATTGAATTCTCTTTGATCCCTCTGCTGTCGAGCGAACATATCATATTATATAAAGCTTTGCCATCTTTATTTGCCGGTAAAACCTCATCTCCGGGCACTGACAGACTAAAAGCTTCTACGGGATCTTTTATGACTTCAGGATTAGAATTAACATTAGCAATGATAGCTTTGATAGATTTAAGTACTTCCTCCGGATCATATTCAACCAAACCTTCTTTAGAGATAATGAGACCATATTCTTTATAAGAGCTTGCAAGTGTTTTACCATAAGTATCAAACACAATTGCTTTACAACCAGTCGTCCCTAAATCTATACCGAGCAAGCTCACAAAATATCTCCTTAACTCACCAAAAATGTTTAGCCTTACTGTTGGAATAATTTATCCATTTTTTAATTTCATTTTCACTGTCTATCCTGAATACTTTTATTCCGGCAATATTGCCTGAATAAGTCAATTCATTCGTAAAATCGCCGGGTATTCCTATTAAATGATTTGCACCCAAGGAATCAACCAGTAATTCTCTGCTGACGTTAAATTTTAAAGCAGTAAGCGGCCAGTTCCTGTAAAAACATGTTTTATTTCTCATATTTTCTTTTATTTCGATTGTCTGCATTAATCCCAGTAAAATAATATATTCATCTTTTATTCTCAGCAGCCTGACCATAGTCATTAAGTTATCCCTGGCAGTATTATAGCTGACCGCTCCTCCTCTTCCTTCAAAATTTTGTGAAATGGTAATTTCCTTTAAAACCTCTTTTACATTT
>JAMCQQ010000146.1:839-3096 GCA_023379515.1 Actinomycetota bacterium | reverse complement strand
CGTTAAGTTGCACACTTTATGTCTGGTTAGGAATAATCTCGAGATCATAGATCTATTAAAAGTAGAAAATATTCAAGTGGTAGATAGTACCCAAAACCATGACAATAATATATTCGATGGTCAAAAAATACTTTTGATACTGTTACAAGGTTTGCAAGTTGGTGATGTTATTGTTTCAGCGTACACTACGCAACGACCCTATACTTCAAATGCCCCAAAATATTCAGCCAGTATCAATCTCAACTATTTGGTTCCATGTGCAAAAGTTTATCGACGTGTGGTTAGTGACGTTACAGAAAAACTAAATTATAAATTATTTAACAGCAGCGATTCTTTGGCTATTAAAACAGATGATTTTGGCAATGTAAGCGAAATTGTTTTTGCTAAAACAAATGTCACTTCTGTTAATTTCGAAGATGGCTTGCCTGCGTGGAATTGCCCATTGGCTTTCTTACAAGTTAGCACATACGATTCGTGGGCTGAAGTTGCTGGATTGATATATAAATTTTATATGCCTATGCCTCAGGCCTCTACGTTGATTCAGGAACTTTGTGCAACATTTAACTCTCCTGAGATAAAGTGTGCAACATTTAACTCTCCTGAGTCTGATTTGGAAAGTAATATTATCAATGCGCTTCGGTGGGTGCAAAACCAAATAAAATATACCTCCTTGGAGTTAGGTGACAACAACGGTCTTCCTGTGTCACCCGAAATAGTACTGCAAAGAAAATTTGGTGATTGCAAAGATAAGGCGCTTTTGTTTTTGACTATCTTAAAAGAAATGCAAGTAGAGGCATATCCTGTGCTGATAGATAGTTTTTCGCGGATCTTCAAGAACTGTGATGATTTTTTGCCATCTTCACTTTATTTCAATCACATTATTGTAAAGATTGTTTTGAATGATGTTGCTTATTATGTTGATCCAACTAGAGTTTTTCAATATGGTTCACTGAATGAGTACAAACAAGCTAATATCGGAGCTGTTCTAGTTTTGAATCCCTTTGCTAAAAAATTAGAACATAGTTATGCTGAAATACCACCTAGCCCTTATTCCAATTTCACCGCTTGTTGCAATTAAATCTTCGCAATGACCTCCCGTATTCAAAATTGGAGTCATAACAAGATTTCTTGATACGACATTTATGGGTTTATTCGCATCAACATCCATAACCACAAAATAACTTTTTGAACCATTGACAAGGGCATCGACAATTCCATTATTTTCTACAACTGTCGATGTTCGCATTATACATTATACGTTATAGCAACGATTTCAACTGCTCTTCCTAAGATGATACAAACTGGTCTAAAGGCTTGTAGCACCCGGTTGATCAGTCACTTTTAATGTTTTCTTTTGAAATAGTTGTTGCTTGTAAATATTTTGTACCAGATTTTAAAATATCCTGACTAAAGTAGGGAGAAGAAAACGATGATTTCGTATGTAGATCCTCGATTGATCCTGTGTCAGCAAAGTATTTTAAAGCAGAAATCATAACAAACAACGAAAGCCAAAAAACCACCCGGGGCAAAATCTTACGAAAATAACTCTTTTTTGAAAAATATAATGTTCTGATCCCCTACTCCGAACCATTTTTAACACCCCCCCCTCAAATAAAATTGTTATAATTGATGAAAGAGTAGATGAAAAATTTACCATGAATTGCGATATTCTAACCTCAAGGGGGTTTAGTAGTATAAATAATATACTGGAAGTAACTACAGGGATAAAAATACAAAAAAAATGTTATTGCTAAAAGGTAAGAATTATGAGAAAGAAATAACAGAGGCTCAAAAAAATTGGCTATTTGACATTAACCTCCAGAACCAATATCTATAATATTGTCTAAAAAATCAATATATTTCAGCAATTGCAAAGAATCTAAAATATGTCTTGCCCAAATATCTTTCTCAGAATTCCTTGATATTAAATTGATTGCCTTATTCCATTTAAGTAATAAATTTTGATAATTTAACAGATCTTCCTTTACTTCACGTGAAACATTTAAGTTATCAATTATCATTTGTTATATTTACTTTTTAAGTAAATTATCACGGTAGTAAGGGCAGAAGGAGTAACGCCAGATATTCTCCGTGCTGCACCTATAGATCTTGGTTTATGAAAATTGAGTTTTTCTCTAGTTTCTACAGATAAACTCTTAATAGAGTTATAGTCAATATCTTGAGGAATTTCTAAATTTTCTTCTTGTGTAAACAACTTTATATCAGCTAATTGCCTTTTTAAATAAGAAGAGTATTT
>JAMCQQ010000146.1:0-829 GCA_023379515.1 Actinomycetota bacterium | reverse complement strand
GAGAAAGATATTTGGGCAAGACATATTTTAGATTCTTTGCAATTGCCTTTTTAAATAAGAAGAGTATTTTGATTCAGTTTCGTGGTACTTCAAATGATTAATATTTTCTTCTTTTAATTCCGGAAAGAATTGCAAAGTTTTTTCTAGTCCAAATTCTGGTAAACCGAGTAGAATAAAGGCTGTTTTATGAGAACCATCTTGTGCTATTATATGCCCCTTTTTTTGAAGTTCACTAGTAGTTAAACTAAGCTTATCAAGCCGGTGTTTTAATTTTTCTATTTTGGCTACCTTTTCTTCAAATTTATTCTTCCTAAAATCAGAAACAATACCAGCAGTTATAGCTAAAGGGGTAAGCCTAATATCTGCATTATCACTCCTTAAAGTGAGCCTATACTCGGAACGAGAGGTAAATATTCTATATGGTTCAACCGTACCGAAATTTATAAGGTCATCAATCATAACTCCTATATACGCATCCGCTCGTGTTAAAGTAAATTTTTCCCGATTTTGGGCAGAAAAAGCAGCATTAATACCAGCTATTATCCCTTGGGCAGCGGCCTCTTCATAGCCGGTAGTACCATTTATTTGGCCTGCAAGGAATAACCCTTTTATTTTTTTTGTTTCTAGTGTATCTAAAAGTTCCCGAGGATCTACAAAATCATATTCAATAGCATAGCCCGGTCTAATCATTTTTGCATTTTCTAAACCTGGTATCGATTTCAAAATTTCAATTTGAACATTTTCAGGTAAGGACGTAGAAATACCATTGGGATAAACAGTGTGGTCATTTAATCCTTCTGGTTCTAGAAAAATTTGATGACTATCATTA
>JAMCQQ010000145.1 GCA_023379515.1 Actinomycetota bacterium | reverse complement strand
TCTGTCTTCTTCGCTTATATGTGAAAACAATATCGCTCCTGCACCATAAAGGGGGCTGTACCAGGGCATATCTGTCCCAAAAACTATTTTTTCAGATCCGGCATTTTCGACCATATACTCAATCACACCATTAATATAAGGATAGCTCATCAACCCTATTGGCGCACCGCTTCCGTAGGGTTGCAAAGTAAAGTCATGAGAGGCATAAACCGCCGTAAGTTCAAGGTAAAGATTTTCATAATCCTTGGCAGATTTGACTGCATTTTCCCATTCTCCAAAACCGGAATGCCCCATTAGAATATTTATATTCGGATATTTCTTTGCAACTTCGCCCACCATCAGGGGAGAATTATATTCACTACCGCCCCATGTATGTATGAGTATGGTAAGTTTTTGAGAATTTGCATATTCAAGCGCCTCTATATATGCTTTTCCGTTAACTGGATGCAGGTGATAATCAGGCCAAAACTTAAACCCTATAAACCCTCTGAAACTTTTAAAATTTCTAATAAATTTTTGAGTCATTTCAGGAAAATTAGGATTTATAATGCAGTACCCTAAAAACTGCTCCGGATAGTCATCTATTATTTTCTGCATTAAGTTATTGCCTTTTTCAGGATTACACATCATCCCTATATGCGGTGTGCAAACAATTTTTCTAACACCATATCGGTTCAGGGTCCTGCGCATGATATCTAAAGGAGCACCCGGCATGTATAAACCTGCATAAGGTCCCAAATGTCCATGCATGTCTATAATTGGACAAACTTCGGATTTTCCTTTTTCCATATAATCATAACCTATTTTTGAAGTATTTTTCATAATAAAACTTTAGATAATATTCTATCAAGATTTTTTGATGCTATCGCTTCTTTATATTCCTGAGAAATCCCCGCTTGTGTTAATCTTAATACTGCAGATCCCATGTAATTTGCAGGATAGCCTGTCCCAAACAACAGTCTTTGGGGCCCATACTTGCCGCAAAGATCTTCAATGCCATATTCGCTTAAATAAGTTGAAATATCAAAAAAGAAATTAGAGTAATTTTCAATCAATGGTCGCAAATACCTGTCAAGCGGATGCGGTCCCTGTGAAATTGCGATTATAATTAGTTCCGGATATTCCCTTAATATATCTCTTATCTGCACCAGGGGAGCTTTTATCAGTAATGGTATTTTTCTTTCCGATAATTCATTGAAAAGATTCCCGAAAGTCTCTTTATCAAGAAAATAATGATTTTCATTTGGCAATGCCATCAATATTTTTATACTCTGCTTTTTTAATTCTTTAAAAAAAATTAAATTTTCCGTCTGCTCTCCGGTCTGTGTCGGCAATATAACTCTGGTTGGAATTAGTTGAGGGTAATGTTTTATCTCGTCTAAAAGTGCCGGATTTCCCTCCAGTGGTGAATGGAAAATCATTTCTGTGCTGCTGACAATTGCCCTCTTGATTCCGCAATATTCCATTTCTTCAATAAGTTCTGCAGGGGTTTTTGCAGCTTTAAAAACCGGGATTGAAAAATATCCATATTTGCAATTGCAGTCAAAAAAATCCAGCATTTTAGTAGCTTCCATATTTTTTTACACAATCCATAACAAAAACATAATTACTAAAACTAACATCTGCGGGAACTGAATGGTCTGAATGATATATGTATCCCCCACCTTTTTTTGCAAAAGTAACTTTTTCTTTTATTTCTGACTCAATTTCTTTTCTGGAACCAGCCATAATCCTTGAATCTATGTTGCCAAAACATGTTAAATTCCTGCCATACTTTTTTTTTATTTCAAAAATGCTGTTGCCTGCTTTTACTTCAAGTGGTTGTATAGCAGTTATTCCTGCCTCTACAAGCAGCGGAAGCGCTTCATCAATAAATCCGTCCGTGTGGTATGCAACATGCATATCCTGGTTTCTAAAAAAACCAAACAACTTTTTATGAACAGGCAAAAGAAGTTTGCAGTAATCTGAAGGAGAAATTATCATGCCTTTATTAAAACATATATCTCCCCATGCCCAAAAACCATCAAATTTGAATCCTTTTGAAACAAATATCTTATACATGCCGATAATCATATCAGCTTGTTCCTCAAAAAGTTCTCTTATCCAGGATTTATCCAGGGCTATCTGCATAAAAAAATTCTCCGAACCCATCATGTTCCGGGTTGCTTCAAAAGGTTCACGAGGTGAAAAAAAAATGAACCTTTTTTTGGATTTAAGCCCTGAATAATAATTCACCAAATCCTGCATAGTTTCTTTAGTTCCATGATAGGCAGGGGTAATTTCCGGTTTAAAAGCCATTCTCCATTCATTTGGAAAGAAATACTTTTTATATTTTAACCAGTCTGACCTGCTTTTAATTGTATATTCAACAGGAAAACCAGGCAGGTCTACATCATCTTTAATATAGGGGACACCTTTTTTTGGTATCTTGAAAATAATACCATCAATATTTTTCACATATTTATTCTCTTCATCCTCTAAAACCAATTCTTCTTTAAGGCCGAGCCTCGCTTCAAACCAGATAAAAGAGATATCGTGACAAAAATAGTCTGAAATATCTGTATTATCGGGAAAACCTTCAGATTTCCACCTTAGCAGAGTTTCTTCCCAATAAGCATCAAGTATGCCAACTCTATCGGCTTCTTTGTGGTTAAGAAGGTTTAAAATTCTTTGCTTGGAATCCATGCAACAGCTCCCCTACACAGGAATCTTAAAGCAGATTACAAAATATTCAGAATATCTTATTTAATTTCAAAATCAACAGCTGCTTAAAGTTATACTATGACTTAACGGCACCCGCGGTCAAACCTTTTATAAGCTGCCTTTGGCCTATAAAATACGCTATGATTACAGGCACTACTGAGATTATAAGACCGGCACTTATAAGAGGAATATGCATATCATACTGAGTCCTTATAAGTGAAACAGCAACCATAAGGGTTGTAACTTTTTGACTTTGCATGATAAGCAGGGGCAGGAGCAAATCATTCCACATCCAGACAGTATTAATTATAGCCAGCGTAACCACAGCAGGAATACTTATAGGAAACATTACTTTGATTAAAATCTGAAAATGATTTGCTCCGTCAATTCTGGCAGCTTCCAGCAAATCATCAGGGATACTTTTTAAATAAGCTGCAATCAAGTAAGTACCCAGTGGTAATCCAAAAGCTGCATAAATTATTATAAGTCCCAGATAATTATTAACAAATTTCATATCAAATGCTGTCTGATATAAAGGATACATTATCGTCTGATTAGGAATCATAAGAGTTGCAATTATAAGCATAAAAACCAGATTGCTTCCTCTAAATCTGATTTTACTTATTGCATAAGCTGCTAAGAAAGAAACTATTGTACACAATATTACCCCGCCAAATGTGGTGATAAAAGAATTAAGAAGCAGCCTCCAGAAATTAAACCTCCCGAGTACATCAGTATAGTTTGCTATTGTCGGCATTTCTACAAACCAGAAGCGATTATTTGCATAACCTGCCCTGGTTTTAAAAGAGTTAATAAAAGTATAAACAAGTGGGAAAATGGCAATCAAGCTCCATATTATCAAAATAACCGTTATTAACCATTTATTTAATTTTAATCTGAAGCCAAGCCAGCTGAATAGATATACTTGGGATTTTTTCATAATCTTCTCCTTCTGAAAGTTCTTTTTCTAACTTCTCCACCACCTGCAATATACATATATCTAACCTGAAATATACTGAAGATTAAAACAAGAAAAAACAATGCAACACCTATAGCAGTACCATAACCCCTTTCAAAAAATTTAAATGCAGTTGTATATACCAAATATTCAGGAAGCATGGTAGTATATCCCGGACCTCCGTCTGTCAGCGAAAGGATAAATGGAAACATCCACAACAGCATTCCTCCTGTGCAGAGGATAGTCCAATAACCTATCACCGGCCACATCATAGGAAGAACTATTTTAAAAATTTTACTCCAGAATCCTGCACCATCTATCTCTGCTGCATCAAATATATCTTCCGGTATAGTTGCGAAGCCGGCAAGATATGTTACTATTCCAAGTCCGTTAAAACTCCAAAGCACTACGCTAATCATCACCCAAAGTGCGCTGTACTTGTTTGAGAGCCATGACAGTGTAAGTACTCCTAATCCTATTGATTTTAATATCAAATTAATCGGACCGGTTTGATTTAATAATTCTCTAAAAATCTGACCAACAATTATTGGCGCAATTATATAAGGTATAAAAAAAACCGCTCTGAAAAATGACCATCCGGGCGTTCTCTGGAATATTAAAAAAGCTAAAACAAGAGGAAAAATTATCCAAACTGGCAATGTCAGCATAATCTTAAAAGCATTAAAAAAAGCAGTTCTTACCTGCTCATCACCAAACATCCTGATAAAGTTATCAAGTCCCACATATTCCATCTTAAAGCCACCTTCAAAATGGAAAAAACTCTCATAAAGACCTCTGATGAGTGGATAAATTTTGAAATTTATTGCAAGCCAAAGCGCAGGAAGAACAAACAATATGCCCCACAAATTTTCTATTGAAAATTTTCTTTTTCCTGGAGTAGTCTCCAAATCTCTTTCTCTAGTAAGTATCTCATTTTTAAATCTGTTCATATGAACTATTTTTACATTAATATTAAATCTAACAAATACCCTTGATTTAGTGTTTATTTAACTGTGTGGTCTGTCAATGGACAGACCACACTAAAACAACTGTAAAACAATTATGTATTAACAGTCATAAAATGACAATGATACATTATTGCCCTGCTGCTTGTTTTTCTTCTGACTGCTCTAAAGCATCCTGCATCATAGTAACCCATTCATCAACTGTTATCTCCTTAGCCATTATTTGCTGGTATCCTCTACTTACAGCATCCAATTCTCTACCGCTCATGAGAACACCAAGGTGAGGCATGTTATCAGGAAGAATATCCTGTATAGCTGTGAAAGCCGGTGAATTGGTAATTATGCTCTTATCAAAATCTTTATAGTTCGGTTGCCCGCCAGCCATTTTCAGGAACAGGTCAGCATTTTCTTTCGAGGCCATCCACTGAACATATAACCATGCTTCTTCCGGATGTTCTGTCCATGCTGCAATACCATGAGTAAGTCCTGCAAGACCGCTGAATTTATAAGCAAATGGAGCATTTGGATCAATTGCAGGCCATCTCATAACACCAATCTTATCATAACCCATTGCATCTCCCCAGATTTTCCAGTTGAAAACGTCTGAAACAATTCCATAAGCCAATGCAGTGTCACCACGGATAAAGGCATCTCCGCCATCAGGCAGGTATGTGGTTGTTTCAGCTCCTTCCTGGAACCAACCCATTTCTGCAATTTCAGCCATTTTTGCAAGTGTATTTTTAAGTCTGTCGTCAGTCCAGTTAATCTTACCTCTCATGAAGTCCTGGATATCCTGAGGACCGGTTAAATAGTATTTTAAAATCTCAGGAACAAACCAGTATGCAATTGTATGGGTTATACCCATTGCAAGAGGAGCTTTGCCAATAGCTAATATTGCGTCTGCCCAAGTGGCAAATTCTTCCCATGTTTTTGGCGGATTGTCAGGATCGAGTCCTGCCTCTTTAATGATATCAATATTGTAATACATTACATTTCCCTGATAACTTGGAGAAATTCCATAAATTTCTTCATTAGGATCAAAATACAGAGCGCTGTCACTCCAGTTATATAGCGAATCCTTCAGTTCCTGGGTCATCCTGTCAGTTATAGGAATATATGAATCTTTGCGTTCCCAGAGTTCGAAACCGGAGTTATTTACCATTACATCAGGTCCGGATCTGGACGTCAGATAAGCACCTTGTTTCTCATAATAACGTTCAAAAGGAACAGATTCATATTCCACAGTTATCCATGGATATTTTACACTGAAAGCGGCAGCAGTAGCATCCCAGAATTCCTGTCCACCGGGTGCCCAATTTAACACCTTCAGAGTTACAGGTTCTTGTTCCGCTGCTGTTGTCTCTTCAATTGTTTCTTCTGCAGCTGTTGTTTCTGCAGCTGCTGTGGTTTCTGCTGTAGTTGTTTCAGGCGTAGTCTTGCAACCAATAAAGCTAATCGATACTACCATTGCGGTTATCATTATCAAAGTCAGCAGCCATAGTAAACTTTTTTTCATTTTCATCTCCTTTCGCATAATTATTTTTCTTAATTGTTAAATGATTGTTTTTCTATATTTCCTCCTTCCATAATTTGTATTTATAAGTTTCTATGTTGAATTTAGCATGGTAAACGTTTAACATGAATTATATTATTACTAATACTTTTAAAAATCAAGTTTTTTAAATTTCTGTTTTTAGAACTATTCTGAGACGTTTTCCTGAACATACAGATAAAATTAGTTGTTTTTATGTATAAAATTATTCCAGATAAAATACCTCATCAATAACTGTCCATGGAGATTTTGGATCTTCAGCATCCATTAATGGAGCCATATATTCCTGAAATTTTTCACCAATTGAATCACTTAGCATCTTCTTAATTGCTTCATCCCAATTTTCTACTTCAAAATAAGAAAATAAATCCAGTTCAGAAATAAAAATACTATAATTTTTCACACCTGCTTTTTTAATTAATCTTAGAACATCCGGCCATATTTCTTTATGCCTCTTGATGTATTCTCTCTCACAACCAGGTTTTAATTTTGCATGTCTTGCTATTCTTAACATATTTACCTATTTATAAAAATCTTCAAAACCAACAGCTATTTAAAAATAATAGAGTTTGGAATGATCTTAAAAAAACAACGATATAAAAATTGAAATCAATTTCATGAAATTGGTTTCATAGTATCAATTATTTATTCCGTTGTCAAGTTTTTTTAGTTCACACTTCCTTAAAATTTATTATCAGGAAATTTCAACTTTGCTGCCCCTCTTTGCAGAAACATAAACAGCTTCAAGTATCTTCTGGCTGTGCAGACCATCTGCACCACTGCATGACGGTTCCATATTCTTTATAATTGCATTTGAAAACGCTTCAAATTCTTCCTTATACATATTTTTCCCATCATGTACAAATTCTTCCTTTTCCCCATCCTTGACAAGAAACATTTTTCCGCCTGTAGCCATTCCTCTTAAAGAATCAACTGTATAAATAACGCCTTTACTCCCATTTATCTCCAGATCATTCCTTAAGATATTAATGGACATACAGTAATAGGCATCAACAAAAGCAAATCCCCCGTCAGAAAATTCAAGCAGGGCGGCACAGGTATCCTCAACCTCATAGTTGTGTATGATATTTTGTGTTACAGCCAAGACTTTATCTATCGTCTTTCCTGTTACAAATTCTATAAGATCCATTGCATGGTTACCCATGTCGACCATGGAGCCTCCGCCTGCAAGAGATTGTTTTTGTCTGAAAGCATTGGGATTTGGAAGAAAGTTCTGGCCGTATTGACACCTTGCCGATACAACTTTTCCAATTGCACCATTTGCCACCAGTTCTTTTGCTTTTACATGTAAATTATTAAATCTCAGATTAAAACCGGTGCCAAATTTAATATTATTTATTTTACATGCTTTTACCATTTCATCTGCTTCTTTCACATTTAATGCAAGTGGTTTCTCACAAAAAACATGTTTCTTATATTTTGCAGCAATCTTCAGGTGTTCATTGTGAACATTTTGCGGAGAAGCAATATATACAGCATCGCACTCAGTATTTTTAATCATTTCTTCTACCGATATAAACCATGGGACATTATTTTTTTTGGAAAGGTTTATTACTGCCTCTCTGTCAAGACTCTGAACAGCAGTAAGTTCACAGATATCTGATGGTAATATCGCCTGCTTTATTATTATGCTTCCTGCCCATCCTGTTGCACCAATAACAGCCCATTTAACTTTCATGTTTCATCCTTTTTTATTAGCTTTATATTAATTTTGCAACTCTTTAATTATGGCTAACTAATCCTCAAGTAGAGCAACACCCTTTATGTCCCTCGTTGTTAAACCATTATTATTACTTAGGTTTGCAGGATTCTCTTATAACAAGTTTGAGTTCAAGTTTTATTTTAAAAAATTTATAGTTTTTAATTATTCCCTGGTATAAATCTCGCCAGGTTCAAAAGTAACATCCATGACTTCATCAAGATTGTCCCAAAGTTTTTTAAATGACTCGATATACTGATCCATTAAAGCCCTCCCATTCGGAGGATAAATCGCACTATGAAAAACAATTGAATCTTCAACAAGCTTGCGGGTTTCAGCATAATCCTCTCTTCTGTATTCAACTTTTGAGCCTTCTCCAAAAGGACATGTCCATGGACAACCATACCCATAACCTATCCTGTTCTGAAATAATGCCTGCATGGGTACCGGTCTGTTCTGCCAGCGGTTTGCCTGAACACCCTCAGCTCTTAAGGCCTTTTGAACCTTTGCCCTGAATTCATTAGGTAATATATCCAACCCAAGTTCTTTAGGGTTGAAACGCAACCTGTATAGGTGATATGCACTTATCCTATCATCTTTCGGTGCAATGATATAAAGCACTTTTAATTTTCCCAGGTTTTCAGTCAGATAATCCGCATTTGCCACTCTTGCTTTATTTTCTGCATCAAGGCTTTTTAGTCTTACCCTGGTAAATGCAGCCGGCATCTCGGTATATCTGTACATCCATCCAATTTCAAAAGCATTGTAGTCTCTTTCTACACCTGATTCTATAATTTCTCCAAGATCTCTTATTTTTTTTGCTTCTTTATAATAATCAACATTATCAGTGACAAACAAACCACCCTCACAACCCGGAAGATTCTTGCTTCCATTAAGGCTGAAACCAGCCAAGTCCCCAAGACTTCCGGCTTTTTCTCCTTTATATATTGCTCCATGAGCCTGACAGGCATCCTCAATTACAGTTAATCCGTACTTTTTTGCAATTGAATTTATCTCGTCCATATCAGCGGGAAGCCCGTGAAGATGAACAGGGATAATTGCTTTAGTTTTTTTAGTGAGTTTGGCCTCAATTTTTTTTGGATCAATGTTATATGACACAGGATCAATATCTACAAAAACAGGTATTGCATTTGCATGAAGTATCGCAAGAGCACTTGCAACAAAGGTTAGTGCTGTTGTAATAACTTCATCTCCTGCTTTAACCCCGGCTCCTTTAACTGCTATATGCAAGGCAGCAGTTCCGCTATTTGTAGCAATACAATATCTGGACCCTGTGTATTCCGCCCATTCTTTTTCAAGTGCAGACACTTCTGGTGCATCTGCACCCCAAAAAATTCCTCTGTCCAAAACTCTATGTACTGCTTCCCTCTCCTTTTCAGTAACCGGCGGCCATTCCACATGACCTTGTTCAATAACCTTCTTACCACCATGAATCGCTAATTTTGGCATTCAAACCTCACTTTCAACAAAATATTAAAGCTAACAATTAAATTCCAATCTTATTAAAATTTTTTTTCCGGATTAATTTATTACATACCGGGTGCGATGGAAAATATTGCTTTGACCATATGATCAGTATAGTTTATCATCTGGTATTTAATACCTTCAGGAATAAAAAATGCCTCACCTGGCTGCACATCATAAGCCTGCAGAGTATCAGGTAAAAATATGGTTATAGGACCAATTTCAATATTAAGGCAGCAATCTCCCCGATGGGAATCTGGTTCTGAAGCCCTGCAGCCTACTCCGCCTGCCGGAAGTATAAATTCACCCATATGACATAAGTCATTGGAAACGAAGAATTTAATAAGTACCGGGAATTCTGCCCCATATACATTAAGAAGTTTCTTTTCTTCGGTTATGTGGTAAAACAGTACGGGTTCTTTTCTGCACTGAGGTCCCGGTACCGGCCATCTGCCTATGTCATCTGTTGTTCCATGGACATTCCATTGCTGCATCTGAGGATAGTTTTTAAGCCGTGAATTGTACTTGCCCTTATACATTTTCATGTTTTCGCCCGCAAAATCCATCGGAGGCTCCTGATCAAGCCAGATTTTCGGTGCAATGATATAAAGCACTTTCATTATTCCCTGGCCGAAATTGTACCCTTTATGGTACCCGCCCATAGGAAGAAGTAATGCTTCACCCTTATCGATATTTATAAACTCTCCTAATACCGGATTATGCTCTGTAAGGGTACCTTCCACAATATAATAAACTTCGTCTCCTGCATGCAGATCCGGCGGATTGTATGTACCTCCGGGGCCAAGCTGCCATGTGCCAACGGTTAGCTTGTCTGTGCTGACAAATAGCTGGTTTAAGTCGCTGTAATGCGGAACTTCCGCAGGATAAATGAAGTTCTTAATGAGCTCTCCCTTTATATGTATCGGTCTTTTTTTATCCGGTGGAAACGGATAATTTCCGAAAGTGAATTCCTGCTGTAACATCTTATCCTCCCTTTTATTTTATCCTGTATTATTTGAATTATTAATAATCAAAACTCAAAAGCTGCAGCCCTTACCGGGGAACCGTCGGCATCTTTAATATTGAGGGGCAGAGCTGTAAAAAATATCCTTTTCCCGACAACCTGTTTTAAGTTGACAAGCGCTTCTATTATTATGATTCCGGCATTCATCATTTTTCTGTGGAAGGCTCCGTTTTGTTCAGGTCCGTCAACAGCCGGTATATCAGCACCGATTGATTTTATTTTTTTTGAAATAATATAATCGGCTGCTTCAATTGAAAAATAAGGAAAATCCCTAAAGTAATTTTTACCGTATTTATTTTCTTCCCATCCGGTTCTTACAATCAGAATATCTCCGGATTTTAAATCAAGATTTTTTATTTCTTTTAAGGTGATTTTCTCATTTTTGTTTTTTAATATTTCCGCAAATATAGCTTCACCGGCAAATTTTTCCAGGGCAATCCTGTCTACAGATGCTCCTCCATCTAAAAGATGCAAGGGTACATCCAAATGAGTACCGCTGTGTGTGCCCATGCAAATAGAAAGGACATTGTAACCCTTTTCGCTAAATTTTATCTTTGGGGAAATATTGGCTGAAGGGTCTCCTGGGTAAGTCGGAAGATCATTGCTTATTAGCATGCTTAAATCGTAAATCTTAATTTTCAGCCTCCTTTTTTATAATTTTTGCTTTAACAATTTATCTGCTTCGTAATATCTTTTCCTATTCAATATCTTACTTAAATATTACTTTATCTGTTCAGCAATAAAGGCAACTCTGGCTGTCTCTTCAACCAGTTCAGCTATATCAAAACAACCTGAAAGACCTTTGTCCCATGCAATCAGGCCATGCGCTTCAAGGGTAAGGGCTTTTACATATTCGGGGCTTTCTTTTACACATTGTGCAACAAAACCTGCAAACATTGCTGAGCCAGGATTTGCATATCCGATAACTGGAACCTTCTTTAGTTTCAGCTTTGCTGATGCTGTAAGGATTGGAATTGCTTTTTTCTTTATCGAATATGCAGTGCAGTAGCATGGATGAACGTGAATTACACTGTCAATATCCGGCCTGTTCTTATAAATACTTATATGAAGTGATGTCTCTTTTGATGGTTTTACACCTTCTTTTCCATCTATAATACTACCGCTTTCATCCACAATTATTATATCCTCGGAGGTTACATCCCTTAAGGATTTTCCGCCTGCGGTAATCAGAAATACATCTTCAAATCTCGCACTGATATTGCCGCCTGCAGCTCCTACAAGCTCGCGCTGATATGCAAGGTTTGAATATTTTGCTATTTCTTTTTTTAAGTTTTCATGCATTACAATCACTCCCATCTTTTTGCTCCAAGTTCTGCAGCAAGTTCTATTGCCTTTGCAAGATTTGTCTCATCAGCAATGTTTTTGCCTGCAATATCAAATGCCGTGCCATGACCTGTAGAGGTCCTGATTATAGGCAGTCCCGCAAGAAGTGTTACAACGCTGCCAAAGCCAAGAAGCTTCATTGCCATGTTCGCCTGATCATGATACATTGCGATAACAAGGTCATATTCATTGTTTCTAGCCTTTACAAAAACTATATCGGCAGGGACAGGTCCTGTAACATTTATCCCCGATTCACGGGCTTTTTTAATTGCGGGAATAATGTGGTCTATTTCTTCTCTGCCAAAAAGTCCCCCCTCGCCTGCATGAGGATTTAAGGCTGAAACAGCTATACGGGGATTTTTTAAATTAAAAAATTTTAAACCTTCTGCCGATAAGATTATCTTCTTTAAAACACCCTCATAATTAACCTTATCGCACGCTTCCCTGAGCGACATATGAGTACTGTACATCATGATTCTCAACTTATCAAGAATCAGTATCATGCCGTAATTTTTAGATCCTGAAAGCTCACCTAATATTTCTGTCTGTCCTTCATAATTATAACCTGCAGCCCGCATTGAAGCTTTGTTAAGCGGAGCCGATACAATTGCATCTATTTTAGATTCCAGGGCCATTTTTCCTGCTTCTTTTGTATATCTTACAGCCGCCTTGCCGCAATTGCTGCTGACAAGTCCAAACTTGAAATTTTTGGTATCTATATCTTTAAAGTCAAGAACATCTATGATGCCTCTTTGGTATTTACAGTTTTTAATATCTTCAACAGGATTTACTTTTAGGGTGAGACCGCATATTTCTATTATGCTTTTTACGACTTCGGCATCCCCCATGACAAAAGGATTGCAGTTTTTATAAATAGATCTCCTGCTTAAAGCCTTGACAGCTATCTCAGGCCCTATTCCTGCAGCATCTCCCATTGTTATTGCTACTTTCGGTTTTTTCATAACTTGTTCCTTTAATTATCAGGTTACATTCAATTGTGACAAATCATCCTTATTACGGAATTCTCATCTCCGACTGACCCGCCTTTTATTAAAAGCTCTTTTGTTTTGATTAGTCCATCCGAAATTAATCCGTAATCAATCCCGCTTTCGATTTTCCCTTTTATTTTAACAGTCTTTGTATTTAGCGCCTTTAATATATGAAAGCTGGTTTCTCCCCCTATCAGCACCAGCCTATCGATATCAAGAGCTGTTTTAAAATTGTTATTTTTATTTACCCGCATGAATGATTCAATGATAATGGATGACAATATTTTCAAAATGATTTTTTCTATCTTTTTTTTTCTTAAATTTTCACTGACTTCCGGAACAATAAATATGCTGCCTTTTTTTAATCCTGAAATAATTGATTTCACGTTTGCATCCAACGCATCTTGAAATTGCCTGCTGCCAAAAACTTCCGGATTGTTTGCATAATTTAACAGATATTCATCACTGATATTATCAAGCCGCCAAGCAAAGAAGTTTTCAATATTAATTTTTATAATTCTTATAAGATTTAACTTTTCTGCATTTCTTATCTGGCTGTCCGTTTTTTCATAAATGCTTGCAGATATGCCCAAAGTTTTTTTTGTACAGGTTTTATTGCTAAAAACAGTACTTGACCTGGTTTTGCACAGAGTATTATCTTTATTTTCTATATCCCGCTTAGGGCAGGGAAAAATAATGATTTTTTTTATTGATTCGATAAGACCCAGGGAACCTGCCCAAACAGTACTTTTTATGGAGTCCTGGGGCAGCAACTTTAAAACAGCATCAACTATGGCATCTATATCATTATCTGAGGCTGAATCAAAAATGATAATATTCTTTTTGCGGTCCATATATTTTCTAACCTTTGCTGAAATAAATTTAGCACCCTTTTTGACTTCTTCAAGCATTACAAGTCCTGTTTTTTTACTGAAAATTTCACCTAGTATATCGGGAATAAAAGAGCTTTTGATTTTTTCATAAGGATCTGACGAAAAATCCGAGTTTTCTAAGATTTTGCCGTCAATTATCTGAAATCCTCCCAAAGTTATCCTTTTCATTGCCGGAATCGAATTAATTATAAAGCACATCTTCCGGTTCGTTGATTTCATAATTGTCTCAAGCTCAACAGCCACATTTCCCCTGAATGCAGTATCGATTTTTTTTATAATTATCCTGTCTCCAAATCCTGCAGCCAGGTCTGATAGTTGTTTTACAGTCTTTGATGCCTGATCTTTCATTGCAGTTCTTGTATTTGTATTAAAAACAACAACTTTATTTTTTTTTAAAAAATCGATATCGTTTTTAGCCAGATAAGTGCTGTCAATAAAAACCGGTATCTCTGTAAATTCTTCTGCAAAAAAAGCGGCACTGTTTGTTGCACCTGTCAGATCATCTGAAATTATCAGTAGTTCTTTCATGGGATTTTTTATTTTTTTCTCCTTGCAAATTCAGACCGGGGCATTGGGACATAGTCTGTTTCACCGCCGGAAACATATATATTCTGGCCCGTCATGTAGCTTGAATCTTCACAACATAGAAAAACAACAGGTTTTGCTACCTCTTCAACCTTGCCGACCCTGCCCATTGGGATGTAAGGTATCCAGTCATCGGGATAGCAGGGATCGGTTTTCCGGTTTCTTTCAATATCAATAGTGCCGGGTGCAATCGTATTGACTCTTATGTTATAAGGGGCAAACTCAATGGCAAGTCCTTTTGTTAAAAGAGTCATTCCGCCTTTTGAAGAAACATACGGGATAAGGCAGTCCATCGAACCGCTTGCAGCAAGGGAAGATATGTTTACTATGATACCTCCCCCAGTTTTTATCATTTCATGCGCAGCCAGTTGTGAGGTAAAAAATACACTTTTTAAGTTAGTATCCAGAGTTTTATCCCAAATTTCCTCTGTTATTTCAAAAACAGGTGCCCATATTGCAATGCCTGCATTATTGATTAAAATATCTATTCTGGTAAAACTTTCAGCAGCTTTTTCTATCATGGCTTTTATTTCACTATATCTGCTGACATCGGCTTTAAATATTATTGCTCTGTGTTTTGTTTCTTCTTCAATAAATTTTTTTACTTCTTCTGCACCTTTTCTGTCACTGTTATAATTAACAAGCACATCACAGCCTTGACTTGCAAGTTCTTTTGCAATTGCTGCTCCCTGGGGCCGACATA
>JAMCQQ010000144.1:2804-3133 GCA_023379515.1 Actinomycetota bacterium | reverse complement strand
AACAATTTTTTTTAATTTTTTTTAGCTGTATTGAGTTTAATTTTTTTCCCGGTCCAAATAATATTTTTGCACGGGTTAATCTATCTAAAATAAAATCTTTTATCTTTGAAAATAAAAGTTTATCTTCTATATCCCATATTTCATCTTCTCTTACTGCATTTTCCCTGTCTAATTTATCCAACTCTCTCTGTGCAATTTCTGCCCTTGCTTGCCCTTGAAAATCTCTAAAGGCATCTCTTATTTCACTACCCCAAAGTCTGTCTTGTTGATTTGCATATTCATGCTCTGCTTGGGCATTTCTAAATTCTTGGCCACTAATTATTGCATAC
>JAMCQQ010000144.1:0-2794 GCA_023379515.1 Actinomycetota bacterium | reverse complement strand
TGGGGGAAGTGGTGAAACACCGCCCTGGGACTTGTTAGCTGAATACAGTGTTTCGTTAGATGCTCGGGATTTTAAAAAAGCAATCTTAACAGACTTTCTAAATTCTTGGCCACTAATTATTGCATACTGCACCGCAGTTGTTAATTGCAGTATTGCACCTACTAAATCAAAGATAAAAAATAAACTCTCTGATAATCTTGCATGTTTAACAAAATATCCGCTTACTGTTACACTGCCACTGGTGTAAGATTTGCGAGTTGAGTATGTAGTTTGCCCATTATAAAGAAAGTCTGTTAAGATTGCTTTTTTAAAATCCCGAGCATCTAACGAAACACTGTATTCAGCTAACAAGTCCCAGGGCGGTGTTTCACCACTTCCCCCACTTTGTGCCTTTGTGCCTTTGTAACTTTGTGCCTCTTCCACCGGTGTATACGGCAAAAAGATTTTACTTGTTTGTGTAGCTGGTGGTGATACTGCTTCGTTTGTATCAATAAGTATGTCGGGTGGTGTTTGTGCTGCAAATTGCAAATTTAAAATTTTAAATTGTAAATTAATAATAAACCATCTGAAAAAATTTAAGTAAAATAGGTAAGTTAAAAGTTGGGCTTGGTTAGTTAGCATAAACATTTGTCATATTTAAGAACGAACATCTTTGTTTCGTTTTATCTTATAAAACACAAGTTTATTTAAAATAATTAAAAATAATAAATAAAGTATCAGCAACTTCATAAGTATATTTTTGTTTTCATGATACAGTATAATAAGCAAATATGGTGGTGTAAAACATGATATTATAAATACAATGATAAACGGGTTAATCATTATTTTACCTAATAAAAAATTATTTTTAATTTCACAAGGGGCATTCTTTATAAACTTGTATTGCAGAATGAGAAAAAATAATATTTCCCCTATTATTTTTCCTACAATAAAATTAAAGAAAAACATAATACCAGCGACTATATAAAATATTATTTCTTCATTATTATAAATTATAAGCGGCAAAAATATTACAAATATAGTTCCAAGAAAGGTGTAAATATATTTCCTTTTGCTAAAATTTAAGATGCCACCCACAATTAAGCCCAATAAAAATAATACAATTATAATGTATTTTTCTATATAATACTCTTTATCATTTATATAAAAGAGATAAAAAAAAGGAATTAAAAAGTACAAAAACAACAATAGCTCTATTAAATAATCTTTTTTTAATGGTTCTTTATTATTTATTAAATATGTATATAATTTATTCTTTATCATTTTATTTTATATTTATTTTTTTACCACTTTTTGTTTCTGTTGTATTAGCTAAAACACAATCGCTGTAACTTTCAAAATACATTTCTTTTCTTTTTGAAGGAATAAGGCAGTAATACCATATAAACGCTGACCTGAACCAATAACAATATGGCGGAGATGGATTAAGTAGCCACTCAATAGTTATTCCAGTAGCTTTTGCATATCTATATAATTTGGATTTTTTTGCAAGTTCTTTATCTATTTGTTTCCATCTTTCAAATGCCTTTTTCCACCAACTCGGAAATTGTATTTTTCCTTTCCATGCCACATCAAATGATGGTCCATATAGTAATGCATCTATAACTTTTTCTTCACTCAGTAATTCCAACGCCAACTCTTGCAGAAACTCATTGTTTGGATCTTTATCTAATCTATCTATTACTTTACCTAATACCTCAAGTCCCGCAAATCCTTCATGGTCATGTAAGTAACTTACATATTCTTTTTCCCCCACCAATAAAAACCACTTATCATTAATGCCTACTGAAGTTACTCCAAATTCTTCTGGTTTAATTACTTGTGTTTCTTCTGTGCCAAGCACACTTTGAAAACTTGCAAATATTGCCCAAAAAGTAAATCCAAATAAACTTGTTGCACCAGTTGTATTGCCATATGTTGTTATACTACTTCCTGGTTTCCAGTATTTCAAATATGCACTGGTTGTTACTGAACCACTATTTAAACTTTCTCGTGTCTCATAACTTGTTCTTGCATTATATAAGAAATCTGTTAATATTGCCTTGCGTAAATCCCTGGTGTCTAAACTTGCAGAATATTCTGCTAATAAATCCCAAGGCGGAGTATCTGATGATGTTGCTTGTTTCTTGTTACTTGTTTCTTGTTTGTTTTTAACTTTTAACTTTGAACTAGAAACTTTAAACTGTTCTATTAGGGGTGTATACGGCAAAAAGATATTACTTACCTGTGTAGCAGTATATGTCGCCCCTTGTTCTGTGTCAACTACTATGTCTGGTGGTGTCTGCACTTCAACTGGTGGTGCTGGAACTTCTGCGGGTATCACTGGCTCAACTGGGGGTTGTGTTGGTGGCTTTTTAATTCCTAAGTAAATTAATAAATCGTTCCAAGAATTTAGGTTTTTTGGCAACTTAATTGAGCTAACAAAGTTGTTTAACCAGCTTAAGTTTATTCTTTCTTTAGTTTCTTGTTTCGGGTTGCTTGTTTCTGGTTGGTTTTCAAAATAATCCCCTGTTATTGCATAATCATCTAACAGACCTAAAGGTCTGTTGCTACCTTTTTTGGTTTTTCAACAGAATTGATAGATATAAATAAAGACAATTTACCTGATGCAATAATAAGTGCATTAAAAAGATTTAATTTTAAAGACGAAAATAACGAAACTGGCTCGGTTTATATATACTTTCTAAAAGAAATTTCTGATGAAAAAGATAAGTTTAATGATAGCAACTATGTATTTGAAAAAGAACCATCTGTAAAATTATCCGCTGGATATAAACATGATTGGTTTGGTACA
>JAMCQQ010000143.1 GCA_023379515.1 Actinomycetota bacterium | reverse complement strand
AGTAAGTTAATCGCACCTTTTGTGTTAGTAGGTAGCTGGAATGATTATTTCTGGCAGCTTGTTCTCATCAGATCCAATAAACTGTATCCACTGCCAATAGCACTAGCCAGTTTAATGCAGGAAAAAAATCTGTTAGTCGGCTATCAATTGGCAGGAGCATTTATTGCTACTGTTCCCATATTGATAATATTTGTGGTATTGCAAAAATATTTTTTAGAAGGTGTAACCATCGGGGCTCTTAAAGGATAGAATAAAAAGAGATTAAAAACCATTTTTAAAGAAAGAGTAGGTTTTAATGAAAAAGTTAAAGATTTTAGTCGTTGGCGGGCATCCCGCCGATGTATTTGACCACTGCGGAGGAACATTGGCCCATCACATAAAACGGGGTGACCAGGTTACAGCTCTTGCATTAACACAGGGGTTAAGGGTACACGATACTGCAATTGAAGAAATGGGGCAGGGAAATGAAAGACCTGACCCTGAAACACTTGGAAAGCTTAAACAGGAAAGAGCTGGGGTAAAATTCAAAGAGGTTAAAAAAGCCTGCAGGTATTTTGGCATTACAGATGTAAGGTTTATGACATATGAAGATACAACCATGCAGGTGACCTGTGAACTGATAGAGGCTGTTGCCAGAGTTATAAGGGATGTACGGCCTGATATAGTTATTACGCATCAAATAAGTTTTAATGCTCATAGAAAACCTATTGATTTGCCGCATGATCATAATACGACAGGAAAGATTGTTACACAAGCTATAACTTATGCGTCTACAGTTGATTTTAATGATTCAAATCCAGCACATTTTGTTCCCTATATTTTTTTTATGCAGGAATGTGCGACTGAGGAGACAAACTGTATTATTGATGTAACAGATATGGTAGAAATAAAGGTAAAAGCACTTTCTGAGATTAAAAGTCAGGGATATACGCCAGATTTTGCACGCAAAACCGTCGAGGTGCTTAATGGCAGGGATGGAGATTTGAACGGTGTTGGATATGCTGAACCCTTTGTTAAAGTTACTCTGGATGTTGAATATTATCTGCCTGTTACGGAAGAAAAGATTAATCAGACATTAGATTCGCAGGAAATCCGTCTTAGCAGGAGGAGTAAGTTAATCGCACCTTTTGTGAAAGTCGAAGGAGAATAGCATAAAACGCAATACAAAAGTTATAAAAATTAAAAAGTGTTAAAAAATTTTAATAATTATATATAAATATATTATCTTTATAACAAAAAAGTAAAATAGGAAGGATATAATAGCAGCAAGATGAAAAATCCTCTGAAAGTTAAAATTCTATCTGAAGAAGAAAGAGAACAAATCTTTCAAGGTTCCCTTGAAATTTTAGAAAAGGTTGGTATAGAAGTTGAAGATGAGTCTTTGCGTAAGATAATGTTAAAAAAAGGATGCATCGGCAGCGAAGAGTCCAATGTTATAAAAATAGAAAAAGAGCTGACAAAAGGATGTATAAATGATACTGATAAAAAACCGGTATACAAATGCATAAATGGAAAGGAATTACATCTTTATGGAAATAATAGATATTATGGCTCCCTTATTATAGACCCCTTTGTGCTGGATTATGAAAGAGGAATGAGGAAAGCGCTTTTAAGTGATGTCATAAAACATGCCAAGCTTGGAGATGCTCTTCCACTGGTGGATCATATCTATAAGATGGATGAATCATGTTCGGATGTGGACCAAAGAATTGTTAATTTAAAAACAATTGAAGCCTTTATATCAAATACGACTACTTCGCTTTTCTGTGCCCCTGCTTCTTTAGATTCACTCAAAACCTGGGTGGATATAGCGGAAATAGCTGCAGGAGATAGTCTGATTAAAAATCCGATTTTAAGCGCTTATCTTGCTCCGGTAAGTCCTTTATTTTTAACAAAAGATGTCGGACAGCAATTAATATACTGCCTGGAAAAAGGAGTGCTTGTAAGAGGAGGGCCCTGCCAGATGGCTGGTGCTACCGCACCTTATACTATTGCAGGCAGTCTGGTATCAGGAATTGCGGAGATGTTATTTATGCTTGTTGCGGTACAATTGGTAAAAAGAAATGCTCCATTTGTTGCCGCCCTAGGAGGGCACTCTATCGATATGAAGACCGGAAATGTAATTTACGGAGGTCCCGTAAAAGATATGTTACATACCGCATGTCTTGAAATGGTAGAATATTTGAACCTACCTTCAAATTTTGGTGTTTTTTCATCACTTTGCCCTAATTACGGAGTTCAAAATGGTTTGGAATCCGCTTTCAGCTCTGTTTTTACATATTTCAGCAGGAATCATATAATGGGTGGTATGGGTTCTTTTGGCAATGCTTGCGGAGTTAGTGCAGAACAAATATTAATCCATCATGATATGGTAGAGACTTTAAAACGGTATGATGAAGGAATTAAAGTTGATAGCGAAACATTAGGAATTGAATCCATAAAAAAAGCGGGGATACGTGGAAACTTTCTCACAGATGATCTAACTATGAAATATTTAAAAACCAAAGAACATCATTTATCAAAGTTTTACGAAATATATCATCCTGGTTGGGACGGAGAAAAAATGATAGAGAAAGTTCACAGGAGAGTTGAAGAAATTATTGATAGCCATAAACCTAAAATCAACCAGGATAGAGTAGATATGATTAATAATTATGTTAATAAAAAAGTAAGGGAAACGCTGAGATAAGTCTTTAAAATAAAATTAGAATTATGGGAAGTAAAATGGTTGAAAATAATTCCAAAATCAATAGAAGTCTTTTAGCAGAACAAATTTATGAAACGCTCAAAATAAGAATAATGAACGGAGAGTATTCGTCAGGCTTTAGATTAAAGGAGAGGGCACTTGCTAAAGAATTTGAGGTCAGTACCGTACCTGTACGTGAAGCTCTGAAATTACTTTGGTCACAAGGATTTGTCAATGTATTTCCGTATAAAGGTGCCGAAGTAGTTGATGTCAGAAGTGCTAAATATGCTAAAGATATATATGAAACAAGAACCATGATTGAATGTTTCTGTATAGAAAAAGCTATAAAAAATACTAATCCAAAAATAATAAAGAAAATAGAATATTATCTTAATGAATTGAAAAGATTAAACAAAAAAGAAGATTATGAATCTAATTTTATTGATTTTGACTTTCATAGAGCTATTGTTGAAGCTGCAGATAATCCTTATATTTTAAAAATTTTTGATAGCGTAAAGTTTAAGTCACCTTATTATGATAAGGGTGTTACTAATAAGAATTATGAAAGACATAAGAAAATATTTGACTGTATTGTTGCAAAAGATTTCGAGAAAGCAAAACAAGAAATAATTAATCACTTGACGCATTTTATAAAACCTATGATTTAATTCTTAGAGGTGTTTATTTTGTTATATTTAAAATATTGAATCAGTTCAACAAAAAATATATTAGCATAAGAAAGGGAGACTGTTAGGTGAAAATATCTAAACCGGTAATCAAAAACTCTGACAAGATCTACAAAAAAGCCAAAGAGCTTATACCATGCCAGACACAATGCCTGTCCAAAGGACCTACTCAATTTGTAGAAGGAGTTGCCCCAAAATATTTGCTAAGAGGCAAAGGCTGCAGAGTATGGGACGTAGACGGCAACCAGTATATTGATTACGGAATGGGTCTTGGCCCTATAATACTGGGCTACTGCTACGGGAAGGTAGATAAGGCCATAAAAGATCAGCTAAAGGATGCCATAATACTTACTCAAATGCATCCGCTTGAAGTTGAGGTGGCCCAGCTGCTTGTTGATATTATCCCATGTGCCGAGATGGTCAGATATGGCAAAAATGGCTCAGATGCCACATCAGGTGCAGTAAGGCTTGCCAGAGCATATACAGGAAAAGATATAATCGCTTGCTGCGGATATCATGGATGGCAGGACTGGTACATAGCAGCTACAGAGAGAAATGCAGGAATTCCTGATGCCGTAAAAAAACTGACAAAAAAATTTAAATATAATGATATCGGTAGCTTAAAAGATATTTTTACGGAGCATAAAGACAATGTTGCCTGCGTTATCATGGAGCCAATGGGTGTAGTCTTTCCCGAAGATGATTTTTTAGCTAAGGTAAAAGAACTTACACATGACAATAATGCTATTTTAATCTTTGATGAGATTATAACCGGTTTTAGATGGAGCCTTGGCGGTGCACAGCAGTATTTTAATGTTACCCCCGATCTTGCAACTTTTGGAAAATCAATAGCAAATGGCATGCCGCTGTCTGCACTTGTGGGCAAAAAAGAAATAATGCAAAAGCTTGAGGATGTTTTTTTCTCTTTTACCTTTGGAGGTGAGATTTTATCACTTGCGGCTGCAAAAGCAACGATAAATGAAATGAGACAAAAGGATGTTGTGGGCCATACTCATAAAATGGGTGCGCTGCTAACTCAAAGCTACAGGCAAATCATAGAAAAATACGGACTTGAGGGCTACATCAATCTTAAAGGTCCTGATTTTAGATCGGTCTTTTTCTTCGATGATCCGGGCAAAGGGATGCTGCATAAGAGTTTGCTGCAGCAGGAAATGATAAAAAGAGGCATAAACTTTACCGGATATAATAATTTATGCTATAGCCACAGCCAAAAAGATATTTACCAGACCATTTCGGCTTTTAGAGAAAGCATCGAGCTTTTATCTGGTTGGATAAGGGAAGGCAGCGAAGAGAAAAAGCTTGAAGGTAAAATAATCAGGCCGGTATTTCAAAGATATTAAATATCAGACATTTAAATGATATAGCATTAGGTAAAATCATATTATATGTTGGAAAGTAAGGTACTGGAAAAGTTAAGAGCCGGAAAACCCGTCCTCTGTACAAAAACAAATTTCAGGGACCCTGGAATTGTTGAAATGATAGGTCTTATAGGATTTGACTGCGTCTGGTTTTGCAGGGAACACTTATGGTCCAATGATGAAACTCTTGCAAATATGATTCTAGCTGCAAGGGCTACCGGGATGGATTCAATGGTTAGAATAGAAAGAGATAATTATCCGTCTGCTATAAAACCTCTTGAGATGGGTGCAAAGGGTATAATGGTCCCCCATGTTGCAACGGCTGAGCAGGCAAAAAAAGTTGTAAGGGCAATGAGATTTAGTCCGATAGGAAGGCGCGGAATTGACGGAGTAAACGCTGATTCCGGCTGGATGTCAATTGAATTTAAAAAGTATCTTAAATTTTCCAATAAGGAAACTTTTATAGCTTTGCAAATTGAAGATCCGGAAGCGATTGACAATATCGAAGAAATAGCAAATGTTTCCGGTTTTGATATTCTTTTTGTAGGTCCCGGTGACTTAAGCACATCTATGGGCATACCCGGAGATATGGAAAATAAGGAGATCTGGAAAGTCATTGAAAAAGTCGGAAAAATGGCAGACAAGCATGGGAAAATTGCAGGAACTGTTTCACTTTCTCCGGAATGGGCAAAAAGACTGGTCAATCTAGGCTACCGGTTCCTGACAGCCGGCGCCGATATTGTTTTTTTAAGAAAGTCATTTTCAAAACTAAAGAGCGAATATAAAGAATTGGGTTTTTAAAATAATTTTTTAAAAACTAAAAGCATTGGAATGAATAATAATAAAATGATAAAAATTGCAATGCTCGGAAGATCTGAAGGCAATGGCCATCCTTATTCATGGAGTGCAATAATAAATGGAAGATATGATAAAGAGAGAATGAGGAGGCAGCCATTTCCTGTAATCTATGACTATCTTTCAAAGGAACCTGAGAAAAATCTGGGCATAGAAAATGCAAAAGTAACCCATATATGGACAGAAGATAAAAAAGACGCTAAGGACATTGCTGCAACCTGCATGATTGACAATGTTGTTGATAATATGGAAGATGTAATTGGAAAAGTTGATGCTGTAATAATTGCAGAAGATATAGGTAAAGTGCATTTAAAAATGGCTCGGCCCTTTATTGAAAAAGATATACCGGTTTTCATAGACAAGCCCTTAACAGATAATAAAGTTGACCTGGAAAATTTTATAAAATATTTTAAAGATAGAAAAAAGATACTGTCTTCTTCAGGATTTAGTTATGCAAAAGAATTCGAAAATATTGCGACATATGATCTGGGTAGTGTCATGTATGTCAATTGTCTTATGAACAAGGCTTGGGGCACATATGGTGTCCATTCGATAGCAGGAGTATGTAATATTTTGGGTGGTGGTGTCGAAAGTGTTGTAAATTTAGGCAGGGAAGAATTTGAATCCGTGCATCTTCAGTACAGCGATGGAAAACAGGCAATAATTAGCCAGATTTATACTGCAGGAATGGCAAGATTTGATATTATTGGCAGCAAGGGAACAAAAGTCATAATGAAATTTGATTCTTTTTATATGTTTAAAAAACAATTGGAAGATTTTATAAATTTTATAAAATCAGGTAAATATCCTTATTCTTACGAAATAACAGTTGAACAAATAAAAATATTAATAGCAGGACGTAAATCCCGCGATAATGGGGGAGAACGAATATTTATCAGATAAATGGCATATCTTTAGGGTTAGAATCAATAAACGGTAAAAAAATTAACTTATCCATACTATAAATTTATCATGACTATCTTGGAATCATTTTCCTTAAAAGGTAAAGTTGCCTTGGTTACAGGCGGGGCAGGATCATACGGGCACTCTATAACATCAGCCCTCTCAGAAGCAGGAGCAATAACATACCTTGCATCAAGAAATGTAGGCAATTGCCAAAAACTGGCTAGTAAGTTGGCCGCCAGGGGATACAATGTAAAAGCTGCCAGTCTGGACCTGGCAGATGAAAAATCCATAGATGCTCTATACGAAAGAATGATAAACGAGCAGGGCAGAGTTGATATACTGGTAAACAATGCAGTACTTAGACCCATGAAAGGCTATGATGATTCTATTGAAAAATTCAGGTTATCCATGGAAATAAACGCAACTGCCGTATTTTATATGTCCAGATTATTTTCACAAAGCATGATTGAGAGAAATGGCGGCAGCATAATAAACATAAGCTCATATATGGGCCTGCTCGGTCCTGACTTTACGCTATATGATGGTCTTGACATGGATGCACCACCTGATTATTTTTTTCATAAAGGCGGCCTTAACCAACTTACAAAATATTTTGGTTCAAAACTGGGCAAATATAATATTCGTGTAAATTCAATCTGTCCGGGCGGATATGAAACGTCAGAGATAAATGAAGAATTTAAAAGCAGGTACATAAAAAAAACTTTTTTAAACAGGTTAGCCAATGAAGATGATATAAAAGGCATTGTTGTTTTTCTGGCTTCCGATGCTTCATGTTATATTACCGGAGCAATAATTCCCCTTGACGGGGGCTATATAGCTAAATAGGGTATATATTATATTTGAAATATCTTTCGGGCTTTTCCTGATAATGCTATAGCAATTACTTGTGAGCTGCTGCTCTTACCTGGCAACTTGCACTAAACTGGGCAGGTATTTTCTTCTTTAATAAAACCAACTTCTTTTATCTTCACATTATTCTTACATTTGTAATGTATTTACTTAATGCATACTGCCAAACTAAGGGAGGCAAAAATTCCAGGCCCAAATATTTAATGTAATAATAAACTAACATTTATTTATATTATAAGTTATGGTAAAATAATGCTGGTCAGACCAGATTTATAAATTAATATTATATTTTTGTTAATGTCAATTATTTATTTTTAAATACATATTGCAATAGCACTATTAAATTAATAAACATTACAATTTATTTTAAATTTATTAATAGCAAAGGATTATTACATGGAAATATGCAGGTCATTATTGTTTATTCCCGCAAGTAGCGAAAAAATGCTGGATAAAATCGATATCTTAAATCCGGATGCATTTATCCTTGATCTGGAGGACAGTGTTCCGGTATATCAAAAAGATCAGGCAAGGAAAAATATAAAAAATAAATTAGAAAAAATAGATTCGAACACTAAAATAAAATTATTCATAAGAGCCAATGATCTTGACTCTGAATATTTTCAAAAAGATATTGAAGAAACAATAAGTCCAAAAATTGCCGGGTATATGATTCCTAAATTTGAAAACTTCAATAAATTAAATGAAGCAATCAGTTTAATATCGGAAAAAGAAAAAGAAAAAAATATGGAATCCGGAAAAATAAAACTAATTTTAATGATTGAAAATCCAAGAGGGATCATTGAGCTTAACAATCTTGATAAATATAATTATTTATCACAAAGGCTGACAGCATTAACTATCGGTTGGGAAGATTTTACAAAAGACATAACTGATTTTGGTGAAGTTGCTCCGGAATTACTGGATTTTATAAGAATGACACTCATGTTATATGCAAAAGCAAATAAGCTGCTGACAGTTGATACCGTATATAGGAATTTTACTGATGATGAAGGGTTAAAAAGAGAAACGATTAAAGTGTCAAAACTGGGGTTTAATGGCAAGCTTGCAATTCATCCAAGACAGATAGATATTATAAATAGTTGTTTCATGCCCAGTGATGAAGAAATAAAAAAAATGAAAGTTATCCTCAGCAATAAAGACCGGCTTGAGAAAAAAGGCGCAATTAATATTGATGGCGTAATGTATGATCCACCGCATCTTAAATGGGCCTTAAAGATAAAAGAATATTTAAATAAAATAAATGAAAGGGCTTAAAAATTAACATGGATACTATTAGAGAAATGATAAATAAGGCACTGGCTGCTCTTGCCAAATGGGAAAAAGAACCGCAAGATAAAATTGATTTGGTAGTCAGGGAGATAGCAAAAACTGTTAATGACAATGCAGAGGAACTTGCAAAACTTACAGTAAATGAAACAGGACTTGGAAATTATGAAGATAATCTTAGCCAAGACAAAAGAAAATCAGAAATTATATGGCACAGTCTTAAGGGCAAAAAATCAGTCGGAATTATAAATATTGATAGCCAATTAAATATTGTAGAAATAGCAAAACCGGTAGGTGTGGTAGGAGTAGTTCTGCCTGTTACAATTCCTGTTACAAATTTTATGGCAAATTCCATGTTTGCGCTCAAGTGCGGTAATTCTGTCATACATGCACCACATCCGAGTGCAAAGAAAACTGTTGCCAGAGCCGCAAAGCTGGTAATTGCTGCAATATCGAAATATGACATTCCGGAAAACCTTATACAATATTTGAGTGAACCTACAAAAGAACTTACCCAGGAACTTATGAGTTTGGTGCATGTAGTTGTTGCAACCGGCGGGATGGGTATGGTAAAAGCAGCTTATTCAAGCGGAAGGCCTGCATATGGAGTTGGTCCAGGAAATGTCCAGGCTATAATTGACAGAGATGCAAATATTGATGATGCTGCCAGGAAAATTATTGCAAGCAGGTCTTTTAATTATGGGCTGCCATGTGCCTCGGAGCAGGCAGTTATAGTACCGGAAGAGAAATTTGATGATGTAGTAGTCTCTTTTATAAAAAGCGGGGCGCATTATTTAGAAAGCGATGAAGATATATTAAAAATAAGGGATTCTTTATTTAAGGATGGTATCTTAAGAAAGGAATCTCTGGGAGTATCTGCTTATACCGTAGCGAAAAATGCCGGAATGGATATACCCAAAGATGCAAAAATAATTCTTTTAAAAGGGGATATAAACAAACAGGATCAGGTTCTAAGACAGGAGAAATTGTCACCGGTTACTATGATATATACATACAAAAGCTTTGATGAGGCTATAAAAATTGCAAAATCCAATCTGGAGATTCAGGGCAAAGGACACTCAGTTGTTATACATTCCAATACCAAGGAGCATATAGAAGAACTTGCAGAAGCTGTTTACGTAGCCAGAGTAGTTGTAAATCAGCCTTGCAATTTTAATGCAGGCGGAGGATTTGCTATTGGTTATGCTCCAACTACGACACTCGGATGTGGTACATGGGAAAATAATATTTTATCGGAAAATTTAACTTATAAGCATCTTATGAATGTTACAAGGATCGGATATCCTATAATTGGCAAAATTCCAACCAGAGAAGAGATCTGGAAATTTTAAATATACTAACTTTATACTTTCATTGAGCCAAATATTGGATATATTTGTATTAAAAAAAGAATTATAATTACAGTTATTAAGATATAGATAAATCTTAAATAAAATAAATATATATTAAGTTTTATATTGTTTATTAACTATGGTAAGCATCAAAAAATCATATTCTGGATTCGAACAAATAAAAGAATTAGAAAAGGATATGGATTCTTCGGAGAAAACATCCAGCAAAAAATTGGTACTTGATAAGATAATAGATCTTGTGGGGAGATTAATTGCCGAAAACAAATTAAAATCGGGTGATATTCTTCCAGGTGAAAGGCAGCTGGCGAAATCTCTAAAAATCAGCAGATCATCAGTCAGAGAGGCTTTGAAAATTTTGGGAGTCTTAGGTGTTTTAGAAATTAAGCATGGGACACGCACACAGCTTCAAAATGATATGTCCAAGCTTCTTATAAACCCAATACGATTTATGAATCTTTTGAATAACATAGATCTGATTGATTTATATGAAGACCGAAAAATAATAGAAGTAGAATTGGTAAAGTTGGCAACTAAAAATGCAACTGATGCAGATATTCAAAAAATGAAGAAAGTATTGGATGATGCAAAAAAATATATAATTGACCCCCAAAATTTTCTACACAAAGAATTTGAATTTCACGATGTTATTTTGAAAGCTTCGGGCAATAAGACTTTAACTGCTATGATGTCTTCAATTAATAACTTATTGATAGATGTCAGGGAAAAGGTGGTTTATCTTTTTGAGGATCTCAACATTGCATTGAATTATCACATAAAGATATTTGAGGCAATTAAAGATAGAGATATTGATAAAGCAGGAGAAATGATGTTTATCCATCTTGAAGATGCAATAAGGCGAATTAAAAAAAGTGGTTATTTAAAAAAACAGGCAAGATTGTGAGAGGAAATATGAAATACAGGATTCTTGGTAAAACTGGTTTTAATATTTCAGAAATATCACTTGGAACATGGCAGCTTGGCGGAAAATGGGGGGAAAAATTCAATGAAAAGACGGCAGAATCAATATTAAGTAAAGCAATTGAAACCGGAATTAATTTTATTGATACTGCCGATGTTTATAATGACGGCCAAAGTGAGATTTCGATAGGAAAATTCCTTAAAAAGATCAGTAAAAGGATTTATATTGCAACTAAAAGCGGAAGAAAATTAAATCCGCATAATGATGAAGGCTATAATGAAAAAAATATCACAGGTTTCATTAATGACAGCCTTAAAAGACTTGATGTTGAAACTATAGATTTAATTCAGCTTCATTGTCCTCCGACAGAAACCTATTACAGGCCCGAAATTTTTGAATTGC
Organism: Actinomycetota bacterium; assembly: GCA_023379515.1. The sequence continues at coordinate 4,539 of JAMCQQ010000143.1, read as the reverse complement.
TGGACAATCTGAAAAAAAAAGGAAAAATATTGAATTATGGAGTAAGCGTGGGAAAGGTGGAGGAAGCTTTAAAAGCAATAGAATATCCGGGTGTTGCATCTGTGCAAATTATTTACAATATGTTCAGGTTAAAACCGGCGGAGGTGTTCTTTAAAGAAGCTGCCAGAAAAAATGTTGGTATTATTGTACGAGTTCCTCTGGCAAGCGGTCTTCTTTCCGGAAAATTCACAAAAGATACTGTTTTTTCAAAAGATGATCACAGAAATTTTAATAAGGAAGGCAAGGCATTTGATATAGGTGAAACTTTTTCAGGTATTCCTTATGAAATAGGGCTTCAGGCTGTTGAAAAGCTAAAAAAAATATTTCCTTATGATTTGCCAAAGTATGCTCTGCGCTGGATTTTGATGGATAAAAATGTCAGTTGTGTTATCCCGGGAGCAAGCAATGTAACACAGGCTGGGTCAAATTCTGCTGCTTCTGATATGCCGCCACTTTCTAAGGAACAAATGGAGAAAGTAGAGGAAATATATAAAAAATATATAAAAGGATTAGTACATAGTTTATGGTAATGAACTATAGGTTTTTCAAATATTTTTGCATTCTGAATGATTTTTATCCAAATATGTCTTTCAGCTTTATTTCAGCATAAGCTATGTAAGTATCGGAAGCACCATAGTATATTTTTATAGTGCCTTGTTCATATAAGGCTCCGCAGGTAAAAATCACATTGCCAAAGTATCCATTTAGTTCATAATCCATTTCAGGTTCAATTATTGGTTTTTCGGTTCTCGCAATAACCTTCCATGGTTGATTAGCATCCAATAAAACTGCACCAAGACAGTAACGGCTAGCCTTTGACGCTCCATGGTATATTTCCATCCATCCTTCTTCTGTTCTGAACGGAACTGCACCACAGCCTACTCTTCCATTATCCCAGTAACCCTCCCTTGCACCCATCACTCTTATATGGTTGCCCCAGCTAATAAGATCATCTGAAGTCGATAGCCACATATCTCTTACTCCAAATTCGGCAGACACGGGGCGGTTTAAGGCATAATATTTATCGCTTATCTTTTCGGGAAAAATTGAGACATCTTTGTTGTCAGGTGAAAAGATAACCCCATGTCTTGTAAATGTAATAAAATCAATGGTGGATGCCAGACATACTGCAATTCCTGTTATATCAGAGACTGCACTGTAGCTTATATAATATCTTTCATTAATTTTGGTTATTCTGGGATCTTCAATGCCAAATCTTTCATATTTGCCTTCAGGGAACATTGCAGGTTTTTTATCTATTTGAAAATCAAAACCATTTTTGCTCCTTGCTATTCTGAAATGAGAAATTGACGTAAGGTACTGACCGGAAGGCGTTTTTATTACGCGGGGGTCCGAAAAGTCTATTGCGGGATCATTTCTGTTTAATTCTTTTACTATAAGATTGCCGGTTCCTACATTCAGAAAAGGTACCAATACTTTTTTTGGGTCATTGTTGATTGGTGTTTCAGCAACTCTCATAAGAAGCAGTATCTCTCCTTTAAATATCGCAACACCACAGTTAAAAACACCAATAATTTTAAAATCTGGTCTTGATGGTTTTACGTTATCTGGTTTTATCAGTGGATTTTTCTTGGATCTAAGTACATTCATATTTTGTTTTTTATTACAATCAGTATCTCAATTTCAATTTATCCCAATTATAATGATAATGGCAAATGCGAAGAATTTGAAGATAATTCATGTTATAATTTTAAATTAATAAAAAATTAATAAACAAAATTTTCTTCAGATATGATATCTCAATGATTTTGATAATATTTATGCTGAGAGGTGTGATTTTTGGGAAAGCTCGGGAAAGTTTTAAGAGAAAAAAGTAAAAGCATAAACGGGATATACATATCATCATATGTGCCGAGAAAATGCGGTATCGCTACTTATACAAAGGATTTAACCAGAGCCATAAACCTTATAAATCCATATTCCAAAGCAGAAATTCTGGCATTAATCAGACCGGAAGATAAAATTGGTTACCCTCCTGAAGTTAAATTTCAAATCAGTCAAAACAAAATTGATTCATATATTAAAGCTGCTGAGCATATTAATAAATCCAAGGCAGATATAGTTGTTTTAGAGCATGAATTCGGCTTATATGGTGGTGAATTTGGGGGATATATTATCAAACTGATAGAAATGATAAAAAAACCCTTAATAGTTACTGCTCACACAATACCTGATGATGCCAATAAAGGATATGGTTTAGTTCTAAAGGATGTAATTAAATTTGCAGAAAAAGTAATAGTAATGATGCCTGAAAGCTTGAATAAACTTATAAAAAAATATAAATATCCAAAAGAAAAAATAGAAATTATACCCCATGGTGTCCCTGACATACCTTTTGAACCTACCGGTTTATATAAAAAGAAAAAAAATTTAGCTGGCAGAATAATCCTTGGGAATATAAATCTTTTATCGGAAGTCAAAGGAATTGAATACACTATAGAAGCCTTAAAAGAGATAAAAGAGCGCTTTCCCAATGTTCTTTATCTGATAATCGGTCAGACGCATCCTGTTGTATTGAAAGGAGATGGTGAAAAATACAGGAATTTTCTAAAGCAAAAAATAAAACAGCATAATTTGCAGGAAAACGTAAAATTCATAAATGAGTATATATCTTTAGACGAATTAATCGGATGGTTAAAAGTAATTGATATATACATAACTCCATATCTTGATCCGCAGCAATCGGCCTCAGGTGCTCTGGCATATGCAATTGGAGCAGGTAAGGTATGCATTTCCACTCCATATTTGTATGCAAAAGATGTCTTGGCAAAGGGAAGAGGCGTTATTGTACCCTTCCGGGACTCTCGAGCTATTGCAGATGCTGTAATCGATATATGCAGCAACCCTCAAAAAAAATCAGCAATTGAATTGAAAACATATAAATTTGGGAGATTAATGACCTGGTATAATGTTGCCCTGCAGCACCTCAAATTATTCGATGAGGTTATTTGCAAATATGCTATAGAACCAGAACCTTAAATTTGAATTAAAGTTTTTAATAAATAAAGTTAAAAATCGTTTTTAAATCATACCAGAAAGAATTTCTATGGATCTTCTGAAAAAAATAAGATCAATGACCACAGATGCCGGGATTTACCAGCATGGGAGATTGAGTCAACCTGATCCTAAATTTGGGTATGCTCTGGAAGATCAGGCACGAGCTCTTATTGTTGCTGATGAGCTAAAGGACGAAAATTTAAAGGAGATTTATTTGAATTTCATTATGAAAGCAAAAAGGGAAGATGGCTTGCTTTATCATTTTTATTATGAAAATGACAACAGAGATTTCAATAATGGTAAAAAAGGCTTATTTAAAAATGAAGAATATGACTTAAAACAGAATATAAAAGAAGCTTATGGTATTACTCTATGGTCCCTTTTGGCAACGGGAAATAACAGTAACAAAAATATTATGGAAATTATTAAAAATTTAATTGACGATGCTCATGACTGGACCTCTCCCAGAGCAATTTCAGCGGCATTATTAGGTTTATTAAATCTTGATTCCCAGTGCAGCTTAGAAAAGGAATTAAAAGTAAAACTGCATAATTATTATTTTGGGACACGTTCCGATAATTGGGAATGGTTTGAGAATTATCTTGTATATGCGAATGCTATTATCCCATGGGCGCTCTGGGAAATTTATATTAAAAGAAAATGCAAAATCAGCTTTGAAATAGCGAAAAAAACAACAGAGTTCTTATTAAACAATAGCCAGGAAAATAACATTCCTTCACCTATTGGGAACAGAGGCTGGTATACCAGAGGAAAAAGTAAAGCTTTATTTGACCAGCAGCCCATTGATTCAGGATATATGGTTTGCTGTCTTGAGAAAGCGTACCGCGCAACAAAAGATAATTTCTATTTATCTTGGGCTGAAAAATGGTACAAATGGTTTTGGGGCAATAATATAAACAAGATTCCGCTTATAGATGAAAATTTTGCCTGTTATGATGCACTAACTCCTGGAGGTGTAAATTTAAACCAGGGTGCCGAATCAAATATATGCTTTTTAATGGCATATCTTGCCGCAAAAAGATTGGGTCCGGACCTGGGAAACAGCTAAAGTTATTTAAAACTAAAGTTATTTAAAAATCAGGGGGCAAATTTACTTCTATGGATTTAATCTTTTTCAGCCTCGCAAGTTTATAGGCATATTTATATTGTTGTGCAACTACTTCCCATGAAACAACTTCGGTAAGATATTTTTTCAGATTTTTTGAAAGCCCTTCCCTTAAATTTTTATCACATGCAAGTCTTATCACATTTTCCCTCAGCATCTTCTTTGTTGTAAACAGTAATCCGCCCTTGCACTCCAGCGTCTGAGCGGTAAGTCCCTCCATGGGAGCAGTCGTTATATATGGTTTATTCAGAGCGATTATTCTTGCCAGGGTCCCTGATTGAGTTTCATCAACAGAAGGCAAAACAATAAAATCACAAACTGCCATGACCTTATAATAAATTGCTCCTCTTGGTATA
>JAMCQQ010000142.1 GCA_023379515.1 Actinomycetota bacterium | reverse complement strand
AACACTTAAAACTGCAGTTAAAATGTTTAAAGGTGAAAAAGCTGTTATTTTTGCAGTTTGGCAGGCATTTTTATATCCAAGCCTTATCCGTGGATTTGAGAATATGCTCATGGATTATATTGTAAATCCTGTTGCTATAAAACGTTTGATAAATCTGGTGACTGACTACTTTTCAGAACAAGAGAAAATTGCACTGGAAATTGGAGCAGATGCAATAATTGATGGTGAAGATTATTGTAGTAAGAGCGGACCTTTCATGTCTATCCATCATTTTGAAGAATTCTGTCTTCCCGGGCTGCAAAGGGTAATAAATATTGCTAAAGATAGAGGAGCTCCTTTTTTGAAGCATTGTGACGGAAATATATGGCCGATAATTGATATAATAATTAATTCAGGTATCGATAGCTTGAACCCTATTGAACCAGCGGCCGGAATGGATATTGGAGAAGTAAAGAAAATTTATGGTAAAAAGATAACTGTACATGGAAATATTGATTGTGCTCATTTATTAACCTTTGGAAAGCCAGAAGATGTTAGATTGGCAGTAAAAGAGTGTATTAAAAAAGCAAGTCCTGGAGGCGGTCATATTCTTTCATCCAGTAATATTATTCATAAAGGTGTACCACCTGAAAATTTTATGGCAATGATTAAATCAGGTAGGGAATTTGGAGAATATCCTATTAAAATTGAATAATAAAGCCCCATTTTTATTTAATATTAAAAAATTTTTTATTTACTAAACTGAAAGATCTCAATTATGTCAAAATATAAGATTCCTACTAAAAATCCTGAACCAAATATTGACGAGTTTTTAAAAATAATTCTTGGGGAAATTCCTGTTAGGCGAATACCGTTGGTTGAGTATGTTATTGATGATGAAATTATGAAACCAATATTGGGAAATCTTATAGGAAGAAATGGGTAAATATAACAAATGAAACCGGTGTTTTGAGTAATAAAATAAAATTTTCTAAAAATAATTTGGAATTATTAAATAAATGAATGGATAATATTATTGCCTTTTGTATGATCTTGTCCGCATTAAGACAATGCTATTATACCCCCTAGTTAAATCTTTTCAGGCAAATGATACTGCAAATGTTGCTGTATATTTTGAACTGTAAATAAAATTAAATATAAGAAAATATAGTCTATTGGCTACCTTGCTAATATCAATGTGAAAAGTGGAATGAAATCTTTCAGGGATAACTTTCTTGTTTGGCATGTCTTATATATGAAGTCCCTGATTAAATCAATTTTTACATCATTTAAGAGGCCAATTTTGTCATTTAAATAGGATAGAAGTTTCTGCAGATCTACCCTGTAGCAGTAAAGTGTTATAGGTGAACAGTTTTTCTCGATACGAAGATAAGTTAAATACTTTTGTAGGTATTGCTCCAACTGGAAATTTTCTTTGTCCATTTTTCCCTCCCTTGCAATCTTATTTTGGGCATGCAAAGCCAGGAAAAATTGCATCAGTTGGAATATAACGAATAGGATTTTATCTCTTGTGCTCAAGCATTGGAGATAAAATTGGTTGAACTAAGCCGCTAATTTAAGGATTAAATGTATAATTTCTTTTATATAGAAAGTACAAAGATAATTAGAATAAAAGATATGGCGTAGTGAAGATCCGGGAAATACATATATAGCAATATTTTGTCATTAGAGAGTAAAAACTGTGTGGTTAGTCTCATTCTGGTGTAAAACTTCAAAAGAGTGAAGGCAGTAATAAAGTAAAAGGGCATGAGCTTACCACTACTCTTTAAATAAGAGCTACTTAAATGGTTATGCTTAAGGTTATTTAAGTAAATTGTCATGATGTATCAATTGTTTCCGGCTCACAAAAGTTTTTATCCATCTAGAAAGAAAACCTGGGAATCAAATGGTGGAGAGTCATAATACCAACCCTGCAGTGTGGACATTTTGAAATGTCACTTCCTGTCAACTCCAGCATGAGCTCCTCCAAGCTTTGCTCAGACTTTTCACAAGTTTTACCATAAATTCCCAGGAGTTTCTTACAGAGGGCTATATTTTCTTTTCGATTACGGTTGCTTACAAACCCAAAATGTCTGATGCGGGTAAAGGAGCCAGGCAAGACATATAAAAGAAATCTCCTGATAAATTCACTGGCTTCAAGAGTTGCCTCTTTTTTCTGGTCGTTATCCCTACGATCCCGGTAGGTAAAGGTTACGGATGTCTCATGAGGCAAGAAAGATCTATGAAGTACTTAAGATTAAAAGAAACATTACCCCTTACATAATCAATTGTAGTGCCCACGCTGGGCCGGTTTTGTGCTTGATTTTGCTAAAAAGTGCGGAAGTCGATTAACCAAAAAATAACCGAAGAAATTGACAGCTTGGAAAAATATTTCAACGTAACCTAAAAGTTAACTGCTTGAATTTCATATTTCCTATCCCTGATTTAAGCTCACACTGAAATCAGGATTAACATATTTAAGATATAAAAATTTAGATATGCTCTTGTAGTCTATTTTTAATAGATCTTCGGGATCCAGATACTTCTCATCATAAATTACACCGAAATGAAGATGTACTACCTCGCTTGAAGGATCGTCTTCGGCGCCAATTATGGCAATCCTGTCTCCCTGGCTAACCCGTGAGCCTTTTGAAACCAGTATTTGCTCTAAATTCAGGTATGTTGTCCTTATTTTTTCGTTATGCCTGATCACCAAGGTCCTGCCGCCAATCGGAGAAAAACCTATGTAAGTTATCAAGCCATTTCCCGAAGCAAGAACATCTTCGCCTGACTGGCTTTCTATATCGATTCCGGTATGTTTTCTCTCAACCATTTCAATCTTATCCAGGTAACTCTCTCTAAAACCTACAATTATATTTCCGGACGGGATAGGTATTATAAAAGGTGATTTGTAACTGCAATAGACCATCCTGGGGAAAAGCAATAACGGCAGGACAATTGCAGCAGCAGTAATTAAAAACGCCAAAACATTTGATTTTTTCATACTGTTGATTATAGCACTTTTATGTATTTATACAATAATGTATTTACATAAATATTCAGAAGAAGCTTTGCAAATTGTTAGAGTAAGTTGCCAAAGCAGTTCTCCTAGGCAAGCTGGTATTCTTATAACTTATAGTGCTTCCAACTCAAATTCTACACCCAATCTCTTGCCATTGGCTTTGAGCTCTTCAACTACGGGTGCTATTATCGGCACACCATGGGTTTCATTGAATTTTGTAATTTCAAATTCTTTTTCACCGGCAATATAAATTCTATCATGGCCAGCCGCTTTCGGAGAGTTCTTAAGTATTTTAATCATATCATCGATTTGTTGTTTGAAATCTATCAGAGGTCTGAAAGCTTCTATATTTATTGTCATGAAGAAGTGGCTCACATCGGATATCTTTGGTTCATGCGGAAAGCCGACATCCGTCAAGTGAGTTGCTCCTGAAAGTGCGGCACATAATATTTCAACCATTAGTGCCAGCCCATAGCCTTTATAGCCGCGCATTATATCAATTCCACCCAGGGGCATCAGTGCTCCCGGGCCCCCGCTCTGGACTTTTTTTGGATCTTCAGTCACATTACCGTCATCATCGATTCCCCAGCCAACTGGGATTTTTTCATTCTTTTCTTCATAAACTTTTATTCTTCCGATTGGGACGACGCTGGTTGCCATATCCAGCACAAACGGGTATTCATTATAAGAAGGCGCAGCAAAACTTATTGGGTTTGTTCCCAGGACCGCGGTCCTTCCATATGTTGGGGCTACCAGCGGCTGCGAATTTGTAAGGCTGATTCCGATCATACCATGTTCAAGTGCCATCATTGCGTAATAGCCTGCGATACCATAATGGTTACTGTGCTTGACCGCAGCGATGGCTATATTGGATTTTTTTGCCTTTTCAATGCATTTTTCCATTGCATGGCGGGAAACAACCTGGCCAAGCCCATTGCCTCCGTCATAAAGCACTGTCGTATCTGTCTCAGATATTATCTTGAACGGGGTTAACGGATTCATATATTTCTTCTCCAGCCTTCTTCCATAATAACTGTAAATTCTGATAAGCCCATGAGAATCTACACCCCTCAAGTCTGCAGCAATTAAAACATCCGCAACAATTTCTGCGTCTTTTTGGGGGATACCCAGTTTTTCCATGTAAAGCACTGCATAATTAAATAAATCTTCTTTTTTAAATCTCAATACTTTTTCCATTTTGCATTCCTTTGTGGTTTTTTAATTTTTATTTAAATTTCCCATTATTGACTTTATATATTAATTTATTTGGCAAATTATCTTCTTGACGGGATAGTTACCATTATTATTATCAGAATAATTATCTGAACAATTATTATCGCAGAATTTATTTACTTAATGCAATAAAATAAGTAAAATATACCTCTATTTACTTTTCTATTAATAAAAATATTAATTTATTTGTTCAAGGGGAAAACATTATGAAAAAAAGTACCTTACTCGTATTTGTTGGTATCCTGACAATCATACTTCTTTTAAGTACTGCCTGGGTTTCCGCACCCAATACAATTAAGACCAAAGTCCAGGAATGGACCGGACTCACTAGCGCAAGGCCTATTGCAATTATGGTTGAAAACAGTGCGGCTGCACGACCCCAATCAGGGTTGCAGAATGCCGATGTGGTTTTTGAGGTTGTTGACGAATATGGTATTACCCGTTTTGTAGCGGTATTCGGAACAAAAGATGCTTCCATTGTCGGGCCTTTCAGAAGTTCCAGGCCTTATTATGCTGAAATTGCAAAATCTTTTGACCCGATTTATCTGTTTTTTGGCACTTATCCTGAATGCTACAAATATATCCAGGATCTCGGAATGTATACAATGAGCGCAATGACTGACAGATCAGGATTGAGCTCAATAGTTGGTACTGCACCTTACTGGAGAGACTGGACCAGAAGTAAAATACAGGAGCATACTGCATTTACTTCCACAATTGCTGTCAAACAAAAAGCCGCGCAGTTAGGATATCCTCTTGAAGGCAACGGAATGCCATTTTCTTATAAGGGTGATGCCGGTGAGGGTGACAGAGGCAGTGTAAATAATGTTTTCATAGATTTTGCTACAGCATCCTATGCTCCCAGAGGTTTTAATGTTAATTTTAAATACGATAGAAATTCAAACATCTATTTGAGATATATGGGCGGCAAACCGCATGTTGACCATGAATCAGGTCAGATAATTTCAGTTAAGAATGTTGTTGTGCTTATTACAGATATTGTTGGACCAATAGATAAATATAAACACATGAGCGTGAGAACAACCGGTTCAGGGCAGGCATTTTATTTTATAGATGGAAACGCAGTTGAAGGCACATGGGAGAGGGGTGGAGTTGCTGACAGATTCGTATTAAGAGATAGCAGCGGAAACGAAGTATCCCTTAATGCCGGAAATACATGGATCTCTATGGTTATGCCCGGAAAAGTTGGCTGGCAGTAAAAAAGTTGGCTGGCAGTAAAATTAAATATTCTTACCAAGCGTTGATTTAGTCAGTGAGGCATGCTTTACACCTTTTGCAGATTTGAGTTTTGACAGAATTTCCTGGATGAATTTCATGCCGCCTTTTACAACTATTATTTCAAGGCAGTTGTCATGATCAAGGTGTATGTGCTGGCTTGAGATAATATATTTGTTATAATCGTGCTGGATGTCGAGCAGCTTCTCGACTAGCTCCCTTTTGTGATGGTCATAAACAAGAACTATGGCGCCGGCAACTTGTTCATCAGCATTTTCCCACTCTTCTTCAACAAGTGCAATTCTGATAAGGTCTCTTAATGCTTCCGACCGGTTTCTGTAATTATTGCCGGAAATAAAAGAATCAAATTTTTTTAAAAGATTTCCTTCGATCGAGACTCCGAATCTCAATAAAGAATCTTCTTCTTTTTTTGCCATCGTTTTGCTTTTTTACTAAAGTTTTGTAAAAAATCTTGAATAA
>JAMCQQ010000141.1 GCA_023379515.1 Actinomycetota bacterium | reverse complement strand
CATAACATTTCCAGGTATTTTTCATCATTCTCTCAAGGCAGGCAGTTAATATTCGAATCTGTTAAACTAAAAACGTATGAACCCAAAGAAATCGATAAATGGCATGAAAAATTTGGAAAATATAAAAAAATACTTGGTACTAGCATATAGTTAAATGTTTTTAAAATTTTTTTAGATCTGTTTATTAAATCTTAATTAAACAGAAGCTGGTACAAAAAATGAAGAAAAACATATTTGTTTTATAAGAGATGAACTTTTAAAACCAAGAAAAATTATGATTGAGACAATATGCAGATAACGGCTTTTTACTATATGATTATATAAAAGTAAAATCTATCTGCAGCATTCTGCATAGTTCAATCAATTCTTCAACATGGTTTCCATAACCTATATTCCAGTGGTGACCAAAGCCGCCATATGCAATTTCTTTTAGCATATTTCTAATATTAAAATTAAATTTTATATTAATAGGTGTACCCTTGTAATCTTTCATCAGGTCTGTATCCAAAGCTTCACCTTTTGTTATGAACATTCTGTATCCTTCACGGGATCCATGCATTCCTGCTATTGTTACATTTCCGGGAATTCTTTCAGGAAAATATACTGCTAACCCCTGGCCGGTTTCGTAATCAGTATGAATTGTTATTTCTTTTTTATCAGCGGCAAGGCTAAATGCTCCTGCTCCGCAATGTGAAAACATCATTGAATTATCCGGTTTATCAAGATTATAAATTTTCAACTGGTCACCATTTGATACGGCTTTTCCCGAAAGCTGATAAAGAATAAACATGAGTATTGTAGAATCAAGATCTCCTTCACAGGCTGAAGGTATTCCAAAATCATTTAACAAAGCGATGGGTATACATACTCTTCCTTTTAAATGTGGAAAACAGTTTATCGATATTGCATCCAGAGAATTTTTCTTAACAAGTTTAAGAAGATATGCATGAATGGCGGATGTCATAATTCCTTGTTCATCACTTACTGCCACTGTCCCTGCTTTACTTTTTATTTCCTGCCATATTTTTTGTGTTTTCCTAGGATTAGTTTTCTGGCTTTCCAAAAAAATATCCTCGTTGCCGAAATTATGAAGTGTAATACCGAATGTTTTTTTAATCATTATTTCATCTGCAGTAAGACTGGTCATTATTTTGGGATGGCCACCAATATAACCTATGTTTGATCTTACAAGTTTGTTTTTTACAGCACATGCTCTGGCAAATATATATAATTCGTGCATTGCAATTTTGTCATCAAACTTTCCATATATATATCTATATTCAAGATTAAGGTCATAAATATTTGGAATTATATTTTGGGAGCCTGTAATTGAGATATTAAAAGCATTATAATCATGAGCCCAGATAACAAAAGGAATATTTGTACCTGTCAGCAATGGCATTACCCTGAAATCGTCTATAAAGGTACCAATGTTCAGGATAAAAACATCAGCACTCTTTTTCTTGAAGATAATGCCAGCTTTTTTTGCAATTTCGTCTGAAGAAATAAACTCTTCTGCAATAATCGGTTCAAATCCAAGATTTATAACTGATTCTACAAGTTTTTTATGGTATACGATAGAATCATCTTCATTCAAGTTAAAGCCTCTCATTATGCATGTACAAATTCCGACTTTTGGTTTTATCATTATCAACTCTCCTTTCTATATTAATGAAATAGTCTGAAAACCATAAATACTTTTTTAATATAGTAAACGTTTAACTTATTTATAATAAAATAAAACTTCTAATTAATCAATAAAATTATCAATAAAATTTGACTGTAATCCTCGCACTGTTTAAATCTTTTAACGACAATTGCTATACCACTGCTTTTTTCCACCACAAGGCTCATTTATATACATTTTATTGCTGGGGGTCTGAGTAATAAAAATACTTCTATAAATTTAAGATTTGAAAACCTGTCCCCAGAATATTTTTCTGGCAGAATTTAAAGCATCAATATTTAAACCATAGGCAAGTGATATTTCACAATGCACGGCAAAGCCGCAATCCTTGCAGGATACATTATCAACTTTATTTTTTAAATAACACCCATAATAGGTTTTGCCATCAGGCTCCACACTTGATACTAAAAAATCATAACATTTCCAGGTATTTTTCATCATTCTCTCAAGGCAGGCAGTCGAATCCAATATTTTGTATCCCTCTTTTTTCAGTTTTACCAGCTCTTTAAGCAATTGTTCTTTTTCCTGCAAATTTATGGTCTGGTCCCCGACATTGGAATACGGATAAAAGAATTGAATGGTTATACCATACGTGATGTCATTTAAAAATTTTATAAGTTCAGGAATTTCTTTCCGGTTGATTTTGCTTATGCAGATATTTGCAATTATTTTTTTAGTGTTTTTATTTGCTTTTATATTTTCTATTATCCTGTCAAAACTTTTACCGCGGATTGCGTCGTGCGTTTTTTGCATACCGTCTATACTTACAAATATTATATCAGACTCAACATCGGCAAATTCAATGGTGCCGTTTGTTGTAACACCAACATAATAAAATAATTCTTCTGCCATTTTGATTAGATCATGGATATCTTTGTTACTTTCCCTGTCTTTCCATATAAGAGGCTCTCCTCCTTCAAAGATTATTATTTTAATCCCATCCTTGTACAATCTTTGAAGAATTGCAGCAGCCTCGCCATAGTTAAGTTCCAGGATTTCATTGTTTCTCCAGAAAGGACAGTGAAGGCATTTAAGTGTGCATCTGTTAGTCAGCTTAAAGCTGCTTATCAGAGGTTTTTTGTATTTTGAACCTATCCTGCTGATTAATGCAAACCTTGCAAAGTAACAAAACTGTCTAAATTTTGATGTCCTGCTTTTCAATTCATTTGTATTATAATATTGTTTAATATATCTGCCAAATTTGTTAAAATACAACTTGTTATGGCTAGTTTTTTACAAAATTTAAAAAATTTTTTTTCGGCACCTGCTTATTCAAGTACCTCAAACTTCATAACTTTCAATGTTCGATGCGACAGATGCGGCGAAGAAATTACTGTCAATGTTCGAAGAAGCAGCGATATTTCAAGGCTTTACGATGAAGAAGAGGGCCCGGCAGGGTCGGCCCTTTTGCTGAGGAAGGAAATACTTGGCAAGAAGTGCAATAATCTGATTCATCTTACTGCTTATTTTGGTGAAAATTACAATTTGATATCCAGTGAAATTTCGGGTGGAAAAATTATTGAGCACAAATAATAAAAATCTAACTGTGATTGTGCTTGCTGCCGGTAAAGGCAAACGCATGAAATCCGACATCCCTAAAGTTCTTCACAATATTTGTTCTCAACCCATACTTTATTATATTTTAACCTCCGTACTTAAATTAGACCCTAAAAATTTATTTGTTATCATTGGGCACAAAGCTGAGAAAGTTCAAAAATTTTTAAGCGACAATTTCCCTAAGGCAGTTCCGGTTATTCAGAAAGATCAGTTGGGCACTGCCCATGCTGTAAATATGTTAAAAAGCCGTATCGGAGAACTCGGGGATATCTGCCTTGTAATACCAGGCGATATTCCTCTTATAAGCGATTATACTTTAAAAATGGTTATCAAGACCATGAAACAATCAAACAATTCTGCGGTTGTCTTAACGGCCATTGTTGATGACCCTTATGGTTACGGCCGGATAATCAAAGACGATAAAAATAATATTTTGAAAATTGTCGAGGAACCCGATGCATCCGAGAATGAAAAAAAAATAAATGAAATCAATTCTTCGATATACTGTTTTAAAACAAAATCCCTGTTTAATTATCTTAAAAATATCGGTTCAGAAAATTCTCAAAATGAGTTTTATCTCACAGATATTATTGAAAATTTTGTCGGCGCAAAACAGAAAGTTTCATGTATTGTAGTGCGGGATAATTTTGAAATAGAAGGTGTAAATGACAGGGCAGCGCTGACAAGGCTTGAAAAAATAATGCAAGCCAGGACAAATGAAAGGCTAATAAAAAAGGAACTTAGGGGGACCAAATAATGAAGGATTATCCTACCAATAAAAAGATGATATTATTTTCAGGATCATCCAATCCTGAACTTGCGGCACAAATCGCAGAAAACCTTGAAATGAATTTGGGTAAGGTAACAAGAACAAAGTTTAAGAATGGTGAAATTTATATCAGGTTTGACGAGAGTGTCCGTGGTGCGGATGTTTTTGTTATTCAGACATGCAGTGAGCCCATAAATGCTAATATAATGGAACTGCTTATAATGATAGATGCTCTTAAGCGGGCATCAGCCGGAATTATAAATTGTGTAATTCCGCATTACGGGTATGCAAGACAGGATAAGAAATCAGAGGGCAGGGAACCAATAACTGCCAAATTGATTGCCGACCTGCTGTCGGTTGCCGGGATAGACAGGCTCATTGTTTCAGATCTGCATTCTGCGACAATACAGGGATTCTTTGATATACCGGTGGATCATGTGACAGCCATACCTATAATTGCAAATTATTTCAAAACAAGGAACATAAAAAAAGGTGTCATTGTAAGTCCTGATGTCGGTGGTGTCAAAAGAGCAAGTATTTTTGCAAATCAACTGCATTTTCCACTTGCAATTCTTGATAAGGTAAGACCCGGACCAAACCAGGCAAAAATGGACCATCTTGTCGGAGATGTTGAGGATAAGGACGCAATTATTTTTGATGATATGATAGATACGGGAGGCACAATAGTAGAAGCTATCAATATGCTTATCAGATTCGGAGCGAGAAGAGTATTTGTAGGTGCCACTCATGCCATTTTTTCAGGTAATGCAATAGAGCTTCTTGAAAATTCAAAAGCGGAAGAAATTATAGTTTCTGATACACTGCCGATTAATAAGGAATTCAGACAGGATAAAATAAAAGTGGTTTCAATTGCCCCGCTTCTTGCAAAAACTATAAAAAAAGTTTATGATTGCAAATCTGTGAGCTCCTTATTCAAGGGCGAAAATTTAGTATAACAAATATTCTATTTAAGGTGAGGTTATTATGAGCAATGTTTCTTTAAAAGTAGAAACCAGAAGTAAAGAAGAATTAAAAAATAATTCATCCAGAAGGTTAAGAGCCAGTGGTTTTATTCCTGCAACAATTTATGGCCAGGCCGAAGAGCCGCAAAGTATAAAAATTGATTCCAGGAAATTAAAGGAAATTTTAAAGGGTAAAAGCACTGCCAGTTTAATTATTGAGATGACGATGAATATCGATGGTAAAAATAAAAAAGAAATCGCTATCATAAAGGACAGCCAGAAAAATCCTTTTACTCATGAATTTACACACATTGATTTTTACAGAATTCAAATGGAAAAAGAAGTAGAAACCACTGTCCCTGTAGTGATATTAAATGAGGAAGAATCAATTGGAGTCAAAGAAGAAGGTGGAGTTGTTCAGCACGGATTAAGGGAACTGCATATCGCATGTCTGCCAATGCAAATTCCCGAAAAAATAACTTATGATATTATAGATTTAAAGATGGGACACATTATAAAAGTATCTGATCTGGTTATTGGCAGTGAAATAAAAGTTTTAAGTCATCCTGAAGAAATAATAGTTTCAATTATCCATCCAACGCATCTTGTTGTCGAAGAGGTTCCTGTTGAGGAAGAGGAAGCTGCTGCTGAACCAGAGGTGATAACAAAGGAAAAGGTTTCTGATAAGGAAAAAGAAGAAAAATGATATTAATTATTGGCCTTGGCAACCCTGGTGAAGATTATGAGCAGACAAGGCACAATATTGGTTTTGTAATACTGGATAAATTTAGCGAAGACACCGGAATCTTAAGTCAGATTTCCAAATTTAACTCTATTCTCATCAAATCAAAATATGCCGGGAAAGCCCTGCTTTGTGTAAAACCTTGCACTTTCATGAATAACAGCGGCTCTGCAGTTTTAAAAGTGATTAGACACTTTGAAGACGACATAGAATCAACAATAGTTATTCATGATGATCTTGATATCGAGTTTGGTGAAATAAAGTTTAAATCGGGAGGCGGAACAGGCGGCCATAATGGTCTTGAATCAATATTAAAAAAGCTGGGACGTTCTGATTTTGACAGACTAAGATTTGGCATTGGAAGACCTCCCGGACGTAAGGATCCTGCAGATTTTGTATTATCCAAATTTAAAATGAAGGAGACTCGTGAACTTGATTCTATTATTCCGATAAGCATCGAAGCTTTAAAAGATTATATTGAAAACGGAATTAATTTTGCAATGAACAAGTATAATTAATGTTTATAAATAATTTTAATAAAGAAGATCTATGGCTTGATTTTATAGAAAAATATAAAAATTCACATAATGCCAATCTTATTGCCGATGAGAGCATCTGGCCTTTTTTAATCGGATCTTTTCTTAATGAATTTCAATTTCCACTACTGGTTCTAACTTCGACACTTGACAGGGCCAG
>JAMCQQ010000140.1 GCA_023379515.1 Actinomycetota bacterium | reverse complement strand
ATAAAATTAAGGGAGTAAAAATTACAAATCAGACAGTAGTCCTGCCCGCTTTTTTTCTGTTTTATCAATTTTTTTCTAATCAGGAACACAGAGTCAACCTGGCTGCCTTTTTCAAGTTCGTTTATGAATTGCTTTTTTATTTTTTCCATATACCTGTTTAATCTGAATAAATTTAATTTTATCTCAAATCTATCTTTTTGCTGATCAAGCTCTTAAAACAATCGAACCTTTTGTAGTCTGTCAAATCATGCTGTATCGGTGTAATTGATATATAGTTATTTTTAAGCGCAGAATAATCATTGTTTTCGTCTTCTTCGCCTTCCGCAAGCTCCCCGTTCATCCAATAATACTCTCTCCCTCTTGGATCTTCCCTCTTTATAAAAACATCTTTAAATTCAATGCCATCGTCATATCGCTCTGATTTGTAATTTTTACTCCCTTAATTTTATCCTCAGAAACGTCAGGAATGTTTATATTTAAAAGCGTTCTTTCCGGCAGATTTGCAGAACCGAGAAGCAGGCTTGCAATATTTTTTGTAAATTCTGCTGCAAAAGTATAATCCGTATCTTTCAGGTTGTTCATCGAAACGGCAATTGATGGCACATTATATATCGTTCCCTCAGTCGCCGCTGAAACCGTCCCTGAGTAAATTATATTTCTGCCGACATTTGCTCCTCTGTTTATTCCTGAAATCAAAAGATCGGGCTTTCTTTCAAATATGGCTGCAATGGCAAGCTTTACACAGTCTGCCGGTGTCCCGTCTACGGCATAGCCGCAAAATATTCCGTTGATGAATTCTTTTTTTACTGAAATTGGATAGAAAACGGTGATTGCATGACCTATGGCACTCCTCTCTTTATCAGGAGCAACTATCCAAATGTTCCAGCCGGCGTTTTTGACCAGAGCATTGTAAAGCATCGTTATTCCCTTTGCTTCAATGCCATCGTCATTTGTAAGAAGTATAATTTTTTTCGACATTAAGAAATTCGAGTTTATTATTTGGATAACTTATTCTATTTCTTTAAATTATAAAAAGCTGCAAGGCCGTAATATCTGGCTTCGCCTGCAAGTTCTTCTTCTATCCTAAGGAGTTGGTTATATTTTGCAACTCTGTCAGTCCTGGAAGGGGCACCTGTCTTAATCTGTCCGGCATTGACCCCGACAACAATATCGGCAATTGTAGTATCCTTCCTCTGTCTCACCGGAACGATGGGAAACAACCGCTGTATAACCTGCTCTCTTAGCCATTTCAATTGCATCAAGCGTCTCGGAAAGTGTCCCGATCTGATTAACTTTAATCAGAATTGAATTTGCCACATCAAGCTTTATTCCTTTTTCAAGTCTTTTTGTATTTGTGACAAAAAGATCATCACCAACAAGCTGAACCTTTTTTCCTATTTTATCATTAAGCTTTTTCCACCCATCCCAGTCTTCCTCGGCCATTCCATCCTCTATTGAAATAATAGGATATTTTTCAACCAGATATGTATAATAATCAACCATTTGGGCAGGATTTAAAATTTTACCTTCTCCTGCTAGATTATATTTTCCATCCCTGAACATTTCTGTGGCTGCAGGATCAAGGGCTATATACACATCCTTGCCGGGTTTATATCCGGCTTCACTTATTGCCTTGATGATGTACTTGATTGCATCTTCATTTGCCTTAAGATTAGGTGCAAAGCCACCTTCATCGCCGACCGAGGTGCTCATGCCATCCTTTTTTAACACGTTTTTCAATGTATGGTAAATTTCCGCACAAATTCTGAGTGCCTCAGCAAAAGAATCTGACCCCAGGGGCATAATCATAAATTCCTGCAAGTCTACACTGTTATCTGCATGTTTGCCACCATTCAGTATGTTCATCATAGGTACGGGCAGCACATGAGAATTTACCCCTCCGATATATTTGTACAGCGGCAGGTCCAGCGCGCTTGCTGCAGCTTTGGCTACCGATAGGGAAACCCCCAGGATCGCATTTGCTCCAAGTTTTGCTTTATTTTCTGTCCCGTCAAGCTCAATCATAACCTGGTCTATTTCCCGTTGAAATATTGCGTCCATATCTTCAAGTTCTGAAGCTATAATTGAGTTAACATTTTCTACGGCATTCAAGACACCTTTACCCATGTACCTGCTTTTATCTCCATCTCTCAGTTCAACGGCCTCAAAAGCTCCTGTCGATGCACCTGAAGGAACTGCAGCTCTTCCCACTGCACCACATTCAAGAACAGTTTCCACTTCAATGGTTGGGTTTGCTCTGGAATCGAGAATTTCTCTTGCAAAGATGTCTACAATAGTTGTAAATTCACTCACAATAATCTCCTTCAAAAAAATTTATTGAATAAAAAATAATTGGAATTATCTCTGTAAATTCTAAATGTATATTGTTATTTTGTCTATATGTTAAATTTCTTTCGTTAACATCTAAAATTTCGTGATAAAAAATAAATTGATAAGCCATGATGGGTATTGAGAAAACCATTTGAAGGCTTAAGCGGGCATGGTTCCTCCTCCGGGAGGAGAGCTGAGCCTGAAACTGAGCTGGCTTTTACTCGCCGGGGAAAAGCCTGCATGTTTTTGAAATACCCATCATGACTCTTAAAATTTTCCTTTATTGCTATCATGAAATTTTAGATGCTTCCATTTCTTTCCAAATTTTTTTTAGATTTTTTTCCTTGACAAAAGCTGATGTTTAACCTTAGATAATTAGGATAATAATATATCAGGAAAATAATCAAGTTTAAAAAAAGAGAGTTGCAGATGGATAAAAAAAATAAAATAAAAATTTTAAATTTTTTTTTAATAATTTTTCTTATAGTTTCGATTATTTTTGCTTTTACGGCCTGCAGAAAAGTCGCTCCGCAATATGAGACATTCAAGGTAGCAAGAGGAGATATCACAGAATCAGTTACTGCGAGCGGAACCGTAGATTCATCTGATATAAAAAATTACTCATTACAGATTTCAGGTAAAGTTTTGACTGCTTTAAAAAAAGGTGATGCTTTTAAAAACGGGCAGGTGCTTATATCAGTTGACAACAGTCGAAACGAAATGCTTGTAAGTCAGGCAGAGAAAAATCTTGAAGTTGCTGAAAATTCCCTAAAAATTGCAAAGATAAATTATCAGCAGGCACTTAATGCAAACCATGTTGCGATACAGCTTTCACAGTCCAACAATAATGTTGCAGAACAATCCGTTCAGAATGCTTACAAGGCACTTGAGGATGCAAATATTCTTGCTGATGCGTCCATAAACAGCGCCTATAATGCAATAGAGAATGCCAATAATTATCTTAATGGAGTTAAGTCTTCCCCCCTATCCACACCAGCAATGATAACTCAGGCCGAAGGTAATGTAAGCTCTGCTGAAAATGCTTATGAGCAGGCAAAGGAAAGTGCAAGGTCCCAGACAGATGGGGCAAACAACGCATACGAGCAAGCCCTGGCAAATCAATCAGTATCCTATTGGACCAATATAAACAGCACCCAGACAGCACAAACTCAAATAAGGCTGACAGGCGCAAATATAAAGGGGGCCGAAATTCAGCTTGAGCTTTCCAATATAAATTTGGCGCTTACAAAACTCGAACTGGATAAAAACCAGGTATCCGCGCCATTCGATGGCATTGTATTATCTTCTACTTTTTCAAACGGAGAGTTTGCGGGCCCAGGTGTGACTGCTGTTTCCATAATAAGCAGCCAGTTTATAATCAAAGCTGACATAAACGAAACAGATATCGCAAAACTTAATCCTGGTCAGGAAGTAGAGACTACGCTTGATGCATATCCCGATAAGTTACTGGCAGGAAAAATTGCGGAAATATCTCCGATATCCAAAAACCTGGCTGGAATAGTATCGTTTGAAATAAAGGTTAAACCTGATGACTCGGCACAGAGTTATTTAAAATATGGGCTTTCTGCGAATGTCACTATAATTATTTCAAAAGTGGAAAATGTCCTTTACATACCATTACAATCAGTTTATGAAGAAAATGGCAAGAAATATGTTGATATTCTGACAGAAAACAATGAATCCAAGAAGGTCGAAATAACAACAGGCAACTATAACTATGATTATATTGAAGTAAAATCCGGGCTTACGGAAGGCGACCAAATAATAATTTCCAAAATTGAAGCTACCGCCCCAAGCAATATGTTTGGCCAGTAATATTTTGTATGCTTGCCTGGTGATCTTGTGTACAAAAAAACATTTAATTTAACAAAACAGAAAATGAATATCAATAACTTATGGAAGAAACCTGCAGAAATAATAGCTGTATAATCGAAACCATAGATATTATAAAAATATATAAGATCGGCAAGATCGAAGTAAAAGCTCTTCGGGGAGCAAACCTGAAGATTTCACAGGGAGAATTTGTTGCAATTATGGGCCCTTCAGGTTCGGGTAAATCTACTCTTATGAACATTCTTGGGTGCCTGGATACCCCGGACAGCGGAAAATTTTTTCTTG
>JAMCQQ010000139.1 GCA_023379515.1 Actinomycetota bacterium | reverse complement strand
GTTTTTCAATTATTCATTTAGTTTTAATGGTTATAAGATAACAAGTTTAATTTATTATTAATTGGGGTATAATATTATTTAGTATTATAATATAATATATATTATGAAAACAAATAGCAGTAAAGTTAGTGTATATGTTGTGTGGGTATTTATATTATTTGCTTTTCAATTAAATCATAGCGATTTTTGTTTTTCTGCCAACAGTATGCAGAAATCAACTTCTGATGGTGGAGGCAGTAAGCGAACTGTTGGAAACTATCGGCTTTATGATTCTACTGCTCAACCCAGTGGTTCAAAGGTAACTACTGCCAGTAATATTTTAATTAGTGGAGTAATTATGTCGTTAGCTCCAGCTCCCAGTGCTTCCTGTACCAATGGTGGTGCCTGTAGCAATTATTCTAAATATTCTTCAAACCCATTTACTTTTAGAAATGATGCTGGTTGTCTAACTCCTGCCTGTAGTTTCTATACTGGTGGATTGATGTATTATAAATTTTTATGGAAAACTACTTCCAGTTATGACGAAACAGAGTGGAGTACTGCCTCAGCTAAAAAGTGGTCAGATAATAATAATAAATGTCCGTCAGCAAGTTGTGATTATACAACTACTTCTATAAATGTTAATTCAACTGAGCAAGGTGCAACCTGGTTACACATTAGAAGTTATAACGGAGGAATAAATAGTGGCACTCAAACTATTGGTCCATTTTATTATGATACTTTAACTAGTTGGCATTATCCTGCAGCTGGTTCTGCCCCAAATGCAAAGCCATTTAATGCGGCAGGAAGTTTAAGACTGATAGCAGGTAAGTGGCATTATTTTGTTTCTGATTCTGGCGGAAAATTATTTGCAATTGACTCTTCTAATGGTAATTTAGATTGGAGCTATGATAGTGCAAGTGCTGCCGTAACTACTGCTACTCCTACAAGTTTTGGTAATTTTGTTTATCTTGGAAACGGTGATGGTAAACTTTATAAATTTAAAGATAATGGAACGGGCTATAGTTTAGCACAAGCAGATACCGGGTGGGCAACTAACCCTGTTAGCCTGGGTGATGGTTCTGATAAAAGTATAATTGCCATTCCTTTAATTGTTAGTATTTCTAGTGCCAATAGAATTATAGTTGCGGCAGGAGAAGATTTATACTGTATAAATGATAGTGACGGGACAAATTGTGCTATATGGGCAACTAATCCTATTAATTTACCTAATGCTGGAGGTGCTGAACAAATTACTGCAACTCCAACAGTGGGCACATCAGGAACTCCATCTGATACTAATTATATTTATGTGGCAACTAAAAAATCGTCCTCTTCGTCACAACTTTACAAAGTAACAAAATCAGATGGAAGTATTGCGGCAACCTTTGCTACTGATATAGGTGGAGTGAATAAAAATATTTCTTACAGATATAATGGTGCTGCCACCAGATTATATTTTAATGGTGAAACTACAAATAAAGTTTATGCAACAGATACTGGAATAAACCAGATATGGTGTGTAGGTAGTGGTTGTGCTAATGACCCGGGTGGATTACAAAATTTCAGTAGTGGTGTTTATCCATCTGCTTTTGCCGGTGCAATTTATGTAGGAAACAATAATGGCAAGGTTTATAGAATTCAAGGAAGTGATGGTGCCTGTCTTTGGTACTATAATGCAGGTAGTGCTATTTTAGGAACTCCAGTTGCCTTGAATAGTAAGGTTTATTTTGCTACTCAAACAGGATATTTTTATATAGTAACAGATATTGCCGGTGGTGGATGTGCTCAAAATTCTTCTACAATAGCCAGTTATCCATTTAGCACTGGTGATACAGTATTTGCCAACCCTACTTTTTTCTTAAGTTCTTCTAAAGTTATTATCCCTTCGGCAATCGGAAAAATTTTTGAATTTACACTTCCATAATAATAAGAACTATTTTTTTATTTCCCCTTTTTACTTTTTCTTAACTCTTCAGAGATAGTTTTTATTTCAGTTAAATCCTGCTGCATTTCACTCCAACCATACCATAAAGCATAATCAGGATTATTGTGAAATGCTCCCTGAAAAGTTCTCATTCTATGTTCTAAAAACATTACAAATAATTTTTGTTCAATTTTAGTTGGGGCATCATGAAATGTTAATAAATCAGGAAAGGCATATGCATAACCATTTGGTTTTTCAATTATTCCATCTTTATACAAATCAGCAATAATTTTAATTGCCTGAGCCATCAAACGATCAGCCTCTTTAATCATTTGATCACCTTTTTCCAATTCACTTTTTGCAAAATTTTCTGAATGACATTTACTGCAAATTTTAATCATTTTATCTCTTTCTGCCTGCCATTCTTCCTGGGTTAATTTAGCAACTTTGGCAGCTTTAACAACATCAAGTCTTCCTGTTGGATTACCATCAGGGTCAAGAACTCCCAATGCCTGTAATATTAGCACTCTGTCTGCTGTCCATTGTTTGTCATCTGGCATTGGTAGTCTTACCGCTAAAAATCCCCAACCAGTTCCTACTGAATGATTGCCTTCAGACATATGGCAGGTTTGGCAAGTTGGTGCAGATGCGGTTTCGGGTAAAATTTTAATTTGCTTTAATAAATAACGAACACCATGCTTAGAAGTTGAATACATTTCCCATTGAGGGTGGTCAAATCCCATATGACAGGTTTCGCAAGCTTGAGGTTGTTTTGCTTCTTTAACTGAAAAAGTATGTCGGGTATGGCAACTATCACAAGAAGCAGTGCCAAATCCACCATCATCTTTTTTTAATTGCTTTATTTCATCTTCAGTTTTTAATCCAATTTTATGACAACCACCGCAACCTTTTTTTCCTTTTGTTAATACCATTGGCTGCCAGTGAATTGTTGGCATTGCCTGCATTGCTGCCCAAGCAATAGAGTGTTTCCCACTTTTGTATTGTTCTACTTGAGTACTATGACATTGAGCACAAGTATCAGGTGTAGGAATTTTTGCTTTGCTTACATCTTTTTCAGATTGATGTTTATCTCCATGACATATTGAACAATCGACGTCTTGCTTGCTGTGTTTGCTTAACTCCCAATCAGAAATAATGTTAGGGGAAATTTTTTTATGACAATCCACACAATCTTTGGCAAAAACACTACAGATTAAAAATATACTTAATATAGTAAATATTATAACCTTGAATTTCATAGTGTTTCCTCCTGATATAAATAATTAAATCTTCTAATTCTAATTTGTGAGCCCGGTGGGAGTTGAACCCACGACGCCCGGATTAAAAGTCCGGTGCTCTACCAGCTGAGCTACGAGCCCACTTAAAAATACAAAGTAGTAGTTTACATTGAAAATAACTTTTTGTCAAAAGACTTAACTTTTCTATTCCCTTTTGTTAATTTGTTACATATTATTTATGGCAATCTAATTTTTTTCTATGTTTACTAATAATATTTTTTCCAAATATTTATTTGTGATTAATACTTTTTATAACTATTTACAACAAAGATTGTAAGTATGTTATAATGAAAATATCTTTTGTTTATGATAAACATTATTTTAAGTATTTGTGGGCTTGTTTTTTTAATATTAGTTTGTTTTATTTTTTCTGAATCCCGAAAACATATCAGTTGGAGAATTGTTTTTATTTGTTTAACATTGCAATTTATTTTTGCTTTTATTTTTATTTATTTACCAGCCGGAAGTTATATTTTTTCTTTTGTTAATAAAGGTTTTGATAAAGTTTTAAATGCCATCAGTAAAAGTTCAAATTTTCTTTTTGGTAATTTAGCATTACCACCAATTGAAAAAGGCAGTATAGGATTTATCTTATTATTTCAGGCATTTCCTTCTATAATTTTTTTTGCCAGTGTTTTATCTGCTTTATATTATTTAAAAATTTTAAGCACTTTAATTGAAAAAATTTCCAAGTGGTTAGTAAAAATAATGCCGGTAAGTGGTGCAGAAATATTAAGTGCGGTTACTAATATTTTTGTAGGCATAGAAGCAGTGCTGGCAGTTAAGCCATACTTAAGTAAAATGACTAAATCAGAACTAACCACTGTCTTAACAGCCGGAATGGCAACTGTTGCTTCTTCAGTGCTTGCTTTTTATACTTTTATTTTAAAACCTGTTTTCCCTTCTATTGCTTCTCATTTAATATCTGCTTCTGTTTTAGGAGCACCAGCGGCAATTCTTATTTCTAAAATGTTAGTCCCCGAAAAAGAAAAACCAGAAACTTTAGGTAAGGCAACCAATTGTTATACTGAACCTTATGACAATCTTACAGAATCATTAATTAAAGGTGCTGAAGAAGGAATGAAAATGGTTGCTGGAATTGTAGCAATTTTGTTAGTATTTCTATCTTTATTATATTTTGGTAATGATGTTTTACAGTGGATTACTTTGCACACTTTTGGGAAAGCCATTTCACTTTCTAACTTGTTATCTTATTTATTTTATCCTTTTGCTTACTTATCTGGAATTCCTATTAAAGATGCTCCGATATTTGCCTCGTTATTAGGCGAAAGACTTATTGCTACTGAGGTTACCTCATATCAAAATTTAGCAATACTATTACAAAATAAAACTATTGATTTACGAACTGCATTTGTTGCTTCATATGCACTTTGCGGATTTGCACATTTTGCTTCAATGTCAATTTTTGCGGGTGGATTAGTTGCTATCGCTCCTGAACATAAAAAAACAATTGGAAAAATTGCTTTTAAATCTTTAATTGCGGCTAACTTAGCAACACTTATGATGAGTTATATAGTAAATATTTTTTATACTGGAAAAGGTTTGATAGGACCATAAATAAAATTTTATCATCTGATAATTTTTCTTGCATACTTTTACCTAAACAGGTAGAATTTATATATTAGTTGATAGTTTAGAGTCATAGAGTCACAGAGTCAAAGAAGTCATAAAGTCAAACTAAAAGACTCTCAGACTCCCGACTAACAGACTCACAAACTCTCATAACTCTAAGTTCTCTAAACTAAATTGCTCTAAACTAAGTAATAATTCTAATCTCAAAAATAGTAGGATGTTATGAAAGAATTAACGGGTGCTCAGGCACTATTAGAAAGTCTTTATAACGAAGGTGTAGAAATAATTTTTGGTATTCCCGGTGGAGTTTTGCTTGCTATTTATGATGCTATTTTTAAACAAAATAAAATTAAACATATTTTAATGCGGCATGAACAATGTGCCGCACACGCTGCTGATGGTTATGCCCGTGCCACTGGAAAAGTTGGGGTTTGTTTAGCAACTTCAGGTCCCGGTGCAACTAATTTAGTTACTGGAATTGCTAATGCTCAGATGGATTCTATTCCTATAGTTTGTTTAACCGGGCAGGTTGTAACAACTTCACTGGGTAAAGATGCTTTTCAGGAAGCAGATATTTTTGGAATTACCATCCCAATTGTTAAACATAGTTATTTAATTAGAAAAGCAGAAGAATTACCGCATATAATTAAAGAAGCATTTTATATTGCCAGAACCGGCAGACCTGGACCAGTATTAATTGATATTCCGCGCGATATAT
>JAMCQQ010000138.1 GCA_023379515.1 Actinomycetota bacterium | reverse complement strand
GGTGAAATAAAATAAAAGAATTATTGCAATTCCTGAAACAACCCACAAAATGAATCTTGGCTTATTATCGAGGTATTGTTTTTCAATTCCTGCTTTCCATATTACACTATTTTTTAAAGGCAGAATCAGGATTGCAAGAAACCACCCAACCAGATAGCCGGTTATTAATCTTGAATAATTATTTGGTTCAATAATTCTAAGGGTA
Source organism: Actinomycetota bacterium (assembly GCA_023379515.1). Next base: position 2,622 of record JAMCQQ010000138.1, on the reverse strand, counting down.
GCCAGGATTGAATCAAGCCCCATAAAAAAAGCAAAAATAACCAGTGCCATTATTATTTTAAAAGAAGGGATGGAAGTTTTAACTTTTCTTTCCAGGATCATAATAACAATAACAGAAAAGAAAAATCCGATATATATGCCTGTACATCTTGAGCACAAAGGCATATATAAATTTTCATAAAAGAAACTTAAAAACAGGTTCTGGTGGCAGGCACCACTGCCGATAAATCTTATAAAATCAATAATTTTTTCAATTATAATTGTTTTCAATAAAAAGCAATGTGTAAAACTAAAAATAAATCGGTTTATAATTAGATCTGCTTAATAATTAGTAGCTATAGTTTTGCATCATTTGCGTCCAGCCTGGCATCCAGGTAAAGAAGCTTGCAGCTGTAATTGATATTACTATTACATAAATGATTGCTGCAAATATTGCAACCGCACCAAGAATGATTCCGGCCAGTGCCATTCCCCTGCCCTTCGGACTGGATGTCCCGGCACTGATTTTTTTAAATTCAATTATACCGATTACCAGCGCCGCAATGCCCAATGCAAAATTCAATACTATTACCCAGGAGCAAACTATACCAACAATACCAAGCACCAGAGCAGTTATTGCAAGACCGCTTGCCTTATCTTCAGCAGCTCCAACAACTTCAGCTTTTACTTCTTCAGGTTTCTGATCATTCATTTTAACACCTCTTTACCCTTCTTTTTTATTTTCTAAATTTTTTATTTTTTACTCTATGTATTTATTTTTTACCGGGGACAGATCTTTTTATCAGCATATCTTTACCTGCAGCCAAGCTTTTATCATCAGCCATTCTTTTATTCAGTAACCTATCCTTTTTATAAAGCTCTTGATGTCTGTGTCTAAAATATGTTTTATCTGTTTTTTGTCTAATCCTGCTCCAAGGGCTATAGTTTCCTGCCTGTCATCACAATAAAGGTCCAAATGACTATGCGAATCACTGTTTATTAAAAACTTCACACCTGCCTGTATCCCTATCTTTGCTACCATGCCATTTGAAAGACTATGCCCATTCTTTGAAGTTATTTCAATATATATATCGTTTTTTGCCGCTATTTTTGCTTCTTCCAGAGTCAGAAGTCCGGGATGAGCCAGAAAATCTACATATTTTGAATTAACTGCTTCCCAGTTTGTCCCTGGCTCTACTTTCTCTGCAATGCTTTCTCCATGTGCAACAACCAGTTTTGCTCCCCTTTCCTTGGCATATTTTGCCATTTCATTAATGCTTTTTGCAGGTATATTTGTAAGCTCGACGCCAGGTATTGCAACTATGTCCCAGTATTGATTTATCAAATTACAGTCTCTTGTAATACTCTCAATGAGATTGTCGATGTTGCAATAACTTGCATGGTCAGTAAGTCCAATATATTTATAACCAGAAGCATAAGCATATCTTGCCAGTTCAACCGGGCTGTTTTCACCATCCGAAAAAAAGGTGTGGGTATGAAAATCACAAATCATTTATAGATCCTTTCCAAAATCTGATATGGAATTAAAAATATTTTATCAATATCGCTGATAAAAAACTATAAAAAATAAAAATTAAAAAATATGGTTAAAAAAAATATTATTATATAATCAGGACAAATTTTTAATTTTTAGTATTTTGGACAAAGAGGTTCGCATTGAACTGGATTAATTTGATGATTGACAGATTAGGAGCTTCCGTATGTCACCAGATTCCTGAAAGAAGCTTAAAAATGGGAGGTCTTATTTTGCCCATTTGCGCAAGAGACAGCGGAATTTATATCGGATTTTTCATATGTGCGATCTTTATGTTTTTAATTTTTCGGCAAAGGGAAAGCGAACTCCCGCCTCTTTACATACTTATTATTTTAATTATTTTTATACTGTCAACAATTGTTGATGGCTTGCTTTCTTACCTCTTTGTCATTGAAACAAACAATATAGCAAGATTCACTACCGGATTTTTAGCCGGATCTTCAATAATGGCGGTCATTTATCCTATTTTTAATTATCAGTATTACAAAGATTCCTATAATATTAGAATATTTGTTTCACCGATTAAGTTTATTTTTTTCATTGCGGTTGATGCTTTGATAATATTTATTACACTGCTGCAAATAGGATTTTTAAAATATTTCTATTATTATTTGTCCGCAGTTGCAGTAATTTTTACTTTTTATTTTGTTAACCTGATTATAATTCTTCTTATTCCAATTTTTAGCCGAAAAGCACCCAGACTATTCAGTAAATATTTAGTTTTGCCTGCTGTTCTTGCATTGATTTTATCGTCGGTGGAATTATTTGCATTATATAAGCTCCACGCATTCCTTATCAATATAAAAATTTAAAGTCCTAAGAAATAAGGTCCTTGGACAGTTTTTTGGTTCTTTGATCCTGGTACAAATTTTTTATTTTTGTTAGCATCTAAAATTTCGTGATAAAAAATAAATTGATAAGCCAGGATGGGTATTGAGAAAACCATTTGAAGGCTTAAGCGGGAATGGTTCCTCCTCCGGGAGGAGAGCGAAGCCTGAAACTGAGCTGGCTTTTACTCGCCGGGGAAAAGCCTGCGTGTTTTTGAAATACCCATCATGGCTCTTAAAATTTTCCTTTATTGCTATCACG
>JAMCQQ010000137.1 GCA_023379515.1 Actinomycetota bacterium | reverse complement strand
TGATGAAACAACAAACCTGAAACACTTCTTCGCCGTCTGATACAGATTCTTCCGATGAGTTTACGACTATTCCATTTTTTAATAAACCGGCAAATTCTATAGAATGTCTGAAAAGTCCAGCCAAGGATTTTGCCCCTTCCTTTGAATAATCCAACTGTCTTAACCGAATGTCTAATCCAGCTGGTAGTGCTTTTCCCGCATTCTCCATAATCAGCTGAGAATATATCTTGGGCTTCTGGACGGCCTTACTCAAGTGTTTCAGGTTTGTTGTTTCATCAGTAGATAAAGCAATATCCTTAGCGAGTGGAGTAATCTTATAACTGTTACCTTCACGTATGAGTAGTCCATATTGCACTAACGCAGCAATCTTTCTATAACTGGTACTATTTTTACCAATTCCTAACTTTTCGGTTGCTACCTCTCTTGAGAATTCATATTCAGAGAACAGATCAAATAGCCTTGCACTTAGATCGATCGCAGTCTTAAGATCAATAGACGGATATGCAGGACTTCTATCTACAATTTTTTTAACATTTTTTGCTTCTTCAGTCATTAAGTATAATCATACAAAATTACATCTCACTTGTCAACTGTGTATTTTTAGCCTTAGTAAGGGAGAACAAGTTTTACAAAAGATACTTAAATATGTTGGGATGGTTACTCAGGGGTTCGGCAGTTTTGCTAGGAAAAAGCTTTTAGCAAGCCCATCAAGCCAAATAGGCACTCCGGTCAGGGGGGGGTGCCCGTCTTTGCTGCCGAGCTTGGATTCGAACCAAAATAAACGGATCCAAAGTCCGTTGTCCTACCATTAGACGACTCGGCAATGTGGATATTATACCAAGATCGAGTTTCTATTTGAAGTTCTTGATATTTTTATTTAAATTTTTCTGGGAATAGTTCCCGGAGTGTCGGATTATTTTTATCTGCTTCAGATATGATTTTTGGATCTTCAGGCCAATTAATTTTCAAATCCTGGTCATTCCATAAAATTGATCGTTTGCCTTCGCTTCCTTTGTAGACTTCACTTACCGCATAAAAATACTCAACCGGTGAATTTCCCAAAGTCATAAAAGAGTTACCTAACCCATTTGAAATAACAATTGATTTTTTAGGGGTATACGGGTCTGTCAAATCAAAATTAAAAGATTGATATTGTCCGAATGTCTCTGAATCTTCTCTTAGGTCGCAAATCGCAACAAAAAGTTTTCCAGTCATTGGTGTTACGATTTTATCTTGAGGTTCTGCATGGATTCCTCTCAAAACTCCCGGAAGACTGTATGATAATGCCCATTGTTTAATACTAATCGGCCTGCCTAGTATCTCCTCTATCGCAGGGGTTCTAGCAAATTCCTGATAATATCCCCTCTCATCCGAAAATAGTTTTCTTTCAAAGATTAAGAGTCCGTTTATTTTCGTCTTACTTATTTTGTATTCCCCGTTATCTACTACAATATTTAGATCTTGATCCATAAAACAATTATATTACCTTTCTCTGAATTGTAAAATGATTAAATTTGAGGAACCTTTAATAGATCCTTAATATACCTGTATAGATTCCTGATAAAAAGAGTATCTTTTTCCTTGTATACTTTTGCCGCTTTATTAGTTACCTTTAGATTAACTTTTTCTTTCTGAGGCAATTTAGTATTAAAAAGAAAAACTTCAGTTTCAGGAGAATCAATTTTTTTAAACTGGTAGTTTTTAAGTAAAAACTTAAGTTCCGGATTCTCAATCCAGCAGCTATTAAGACACGAGTAAATATAATGAGTATTGTTTTTTAAAAGCTGGCTGGGATTATTATTTGTGGACACTAATATATTTATTAAAAATGGATACCATAGCATATCCGCGTCAATAGCCGAGTCTGCGTTGACTACAACCGTTTCATACTTAGTTAAATTCTGAGCTATTTTTTTAGTTAAATCGTATTTCCATAGATTCGCCTCAATTTGCTTTATTTTGTAATTTTGGATTGTGATTAAATAAAGTATGCTAAAGACAGTAGCTAGTGAAATCAGTAAATATCTTTTCTTCTCATGCAACTTTAAAAAAATTAATGAAGAAGAGAAAACAAAAAAAGGAAGAAAATAATGGATTAAATAGGGGTGAGTAAAAGAAGCCTGGGCATATGAAAGAATATGCAGTAAGGCGAAAAGAAAAAAGATTAAAATTAAAAGATCAACATCCCGCCTCTTTTTCTTAATGGTTTTTGTAATTGTGTAAAGATAAATTCCAGACATTATTACAACAAGAGGGTTGTAGTAAATGGATAATCTGGCAATAATTGCTCCGGCAAAGTAAAAAGGCCACAATGCAATATCCTTTAAACCTGTAAAAGTCCTATGGTTTACTGCAAATTGCAAATCCCAAAGACCAGACATGATCCATGAAATATATATAACTAAAATAACGGCAGTTGCTATGGATATGGCTGCTAGGAAAAATCCAGCTTTCATTTTTTTATACCTTTTAAATAGCAAAAGAAGGGAAAGAGAGAAATAAAGCATTGGCCAATCGCTTAAAGTTCCCAGAACAACAGCGATAGATGAAAAAACTAAATATTTTCTGTTTCCGGTTTTTAAAAATTTAAGGGAGAGATAAGTAGTCAGTAAAATAAAGAAAAGAACAAGGGGTTCCTGTCCGATAAGTTTTCCGAAAATCGAAGAGGCAGGAATAAGAGAAGCAGTCAAAACGGAAATTAAGCCGTACTTTTCACCCATTAAAAGATTAGCTATTAGATAGACTAACAAAAACGTTCCCAGCGAAAAAAGAATTACAGTTAATCTTCCTACCCAGAAACCCTCTCCGAAAATCCTAAATAAGAAAGACTCGGTTACTGATAGTAAAGGCGGATGATGCTGAAAGTACGATGGTTTATCAGGTAACTTATCTGAAACAGAGATTACAGAGCCAAGCCTTGTCTGCAAGTAACCAAACTTGTTGTAATTATGAGCAATAAGTGAATAAACGCTAAAATTTGTGGCGTTTGGCCCTACATATGGATAATTTATTCCTTGAAAGGTATAGTATGAAAAAATTATCAAAGAAATAAGTAAAAATAATTTCCTAGTCACAATTAGAAATTATCATACCAAATTTTTTAAAAAACGAACATCTAGCTTCGATCTGGTATAATGTAGCCCATGGTTGTTTTAATTCTCCACGGGATCGAAGGATATCCCGGTATTCACTGGCAAAAATGGCTTCAAAAAGATTTAACAAAAAGAGGGTACGAGGTAATTATGCCTGCTTTACCCGATTCCGATAACCCCAGTAGAAACAAATGGCTAAAAACTGTCAGAAAAGTATTAAAAAAAGTAAGCTCTGAAAATTTAATCATTGTGGCCCATTCTTTGGGTGTTATCTCAGCGCTAGATTTTTTAGAAAAAACCAAAGAACCAATAAAAGCTTTAATTTCAGTTTCTGGTTTTTCCGAAAATTACGGCTCCAAACTTAACGATTACTTTCTAAAGGAAAAGAAAATAAATTTTAAAAAGATTACAGAGAAAGTCGGAGAAAGCTTTGTTATTTATGGAGATAATGATCCATATGTTCCCCAAGAAGCCTTAAAAAAACTAGCTGAGGAGCTTAATGTCGAACCTTTCATTATTGCAAAAGCAGGACATATAAATTCTGATGCAGGTTATGATGATTTCCCCATGCTTGTCAGAATAATTGAACATTTGAACCGCTAGTTTTATTGAGATGGAACTGTTGGACCTAGTGAAGGAGCTGTAGATGGAGTTACTGTCGTTGGAACCAAAGTCGTACTAGGAGTAATAGTTATAGGAATAGGGCTTCTTGAGCTTCTCGGAAAAGGAGTTCTCGGGCAGATTCTTGTCGGTTCTGTTCCCGCTAAAAAATATTCAAAATTGCCTGATGCTGTAGCAACCTGAGACGAACACGTCTGAACTCCAATAACGGAAAAAGGTTTAGTAAAGTTTTCTACAGGTGTTCCACTAGAAAAATGCTCCATTAGATCCTTCCATATCGGGGCTGCTCCGAGTGATCCTGCAATATTATCCATCGGCGCATTATCGTTATTTCCTACCCAGACACCTATTGATAAAGAGGGTGTGTATCCAAGAGTTAAAGCATCCCTGTAGTCGTTTGTGGTGCCTGTTTTTACTGCAGCAGGCCTTGAAATTGTCAGGGTATTGCCAAATATTTCTCTTCTAGCATTGTTATCGGAAAGAATAGAGCTTACCAAAAAAGCAACTCCATCCTCTATAACTCTTTTACCTTCCACTTTATTTTTATAAACTATTGATCCGTATTTATCTTTAATTTCCAATATTCCTGTCGGAGGATTGTAAACTCCGTCATTGGCAAAAGTTGCATAAACGTTTGTTAATTCCAAAAGTTTAATATCTCCTGCTCCAAGGACCAAAGATAAACCATAATTTGTTGTTTCCGGATTTAAAGTGGTAATACCAAGCCTTTTTGCCATTTCTAATCCTGTTGGGACTCCTACCATTTGCATTACTTCAACTGACGGTACATTTAAAGAATTGGAAAGAGCCCTTCTGACTGTTACTGGACCTCTGAATTTTCCATCGTAATTCCTTGGTTTGTAGTTATCTGGCGGAAAAGTATGTGGTGTGTCTTGTAGAATTGTTGCTGGAGTAATCAGGTGGTTTTCAAAAGCAGCCGAATAAATGATCGGCTTAAAAGAAGAGCCAACCTGTCTTTCAGAGGTTGCAATATTAAATTTTCCAAATTTACTATCGTTCCAATCCTTGCTTCCTACCATTACTAAAATCTCTCCGTTTTTTGCATTTAAAACAACTGCCGATCCGTTTGTTGCCCCATTTGCTTTAATATTTTCAACCTGGTCTCTTACCGATTTTTCAGCAAATATCTGCCAATCGGAGTTAAGAGTTGTTTTTACAGTAAACCCTGATCTGACAATTGTTTCTTCTCCATACTTTGAAATTAATTGATCAAGAACATAAAAGCCAAAATGCTGCCCATATTTGTTTGAATCCGGCCTGGATGAATTAAAAATTAATTTTTCCATTTTTGCATTTTCTGCCTCACTTTTTGAAATAAACTTGTTTTTTACCATATCATCTAAGATTTTTCTTTGTGCTTCTAGAGCTTTTTTTGAATCATTTGATATTGGTGAAAGCCTAGATGGAGCCGGCAATAATCCTGCAAGGAGAGCAGATTGGGCAAGAGTCAGATTCCTAGCCCTTGTCCCGAAATATGTTTGGGCAGCATTTTCTGCTCCAAATGCCCCTTCGCCGAAATATATCGAATTGAGGTACATTTCCATTATTTCTTTTTTTGAATATTCCATGTTTAAACGATAGGCTAAGGAAATTTCCTGGTATTTTCTGAAAAAAGATCTCTCGGAACTTAATAGAGAAATTTTAATAAGTTCCTGGCTAATAGTGGATCCGCCTTGCACAATCCTTCCCTGGGAAATATCTGTAATCAAAGCTCTTATAATTGAGGTTATTGAGAATCCCGGATTAGAATAAAAAGTTCTATCTTCAGCTGAGATAACAGCTTTTTGCAAATTAATTGAAATATTAGATAAAGGAACATATCTTTCATTTTTTGCATCATAGAAAATAAAAAAAGGATTACTGTTTCTATCAAGCAAAGTTAGGCCTGTGTCATTTTTGTTTAAAAGCTTATCTTTGCTTTTTAAGTCGTTGGCAAAAAACAAATATGTTCCAACAGGAATGAAAATTGCTGTAAAAAAGAAAAATAAAGCAAGAATAAAAAGCGGTCTTTTAATTCTATTGGATAATTTCGCAAGTTCTTTTTTCATTTCGAAATTCATTATAAGTAAGATATGTTAAAAATAAGAAAGAAAATAAATTGATTTTCGATTGTATGGGGTTTTTTTATGGCTGAGTTTGTAGTAGAATAGCTTCAATGAAAAAAGCTCTGCCACTGTCCACAGTTCTCACTGTAGTTTTTTTAATCATAGCGATATACTACTTTAAACTTTATATCTCTCAAAAGCTTCCTCTTGC
>JAMCQQ010000136.1 GCA_023379515.1 Actinomycetota bacterium | reverse complement strand
ACAATGGCTCTGGATATACAATAATGAACGACCGAATACTGCAATTGGAGGCGTTCCTCCAAGGCAAAAATTGGCACTAGTTGCCTAACCTCTACTTTTAGCTTCGGTTAAAAATGGGGGGATTACCGAGCCATAGGCCTTCGTGTAGCTCCTTGCGATATTTTAGATGGTGATTTTCCCTTGTTGGTAACGGAACGATATGATCGGATTAAAGACAAGGAAGAGATTGTGCACAGACTGCACCAACAAGATCTTTGTCAAGCCCAGGGAGTTGTGAGCGATGCAAAATACGAATTTAAAGGGGGACCAAGTATCAAGAGTAATTTTGAACTATTGCTTAATCATGTCACGGCAACAAAACGTATTGATGCATTGCAAGAATTTCTCTCTTGGATAAGTTTTAATTTGATGATTGGAAATAATGACAGTCATTCTAAGAATATTTCATTATTGTTAGTTAACAATAAAAATGAACTAGCACCATTTTATGATCTTTTATGCACGGCAATTTATCCCACCTTACACAAGGATTTCTCTTTTAGGATTGGTGACCGATTTACATTTGCGAAAATAGGCTTAAATCAATTTACTCTGCTTGAAAAGGAGCTTGGAATAAAAAAAGGGGCATTTACCCAGCGAATAAAAGATATCCGAGAACTTATTTTAATGCATAAAGATAGAGTCCTTGAACAAATAACGGATAGACATCCAAAAGCAAAAATTCCTAAACGTATTAGTTCTATGATTAGTACACGAGCAAAAGGTCTTTCTCAACAAGGCGTATGAATTAATAGCATTGGTTGTGTCGCAAAATACCTGTTACGGACACAATCATCGCATTTTTTTAGTCCACATTAATTGTCTGAAAATAAAGTATTAAGTCTGGTGAACAACTCAGAAATATAATTTTTTTGAGAAATCCCTTCTTTCCTAGCTCGGCAGAAAGAAAATCGGGATATTGTTTATTCTCTACCCTACTCACTTGTGCGAGAAGGATGATATATAATTGTGACACTTTCTTAACGCTTATCTCAGCACATTTTATCTGTAATAAGCACATTTGCCCCGTTTCTGTAATTTAATCCCAAATACGTCTATCAGGTAGGAATCTTAACAAATAACCAATGGAGACACCTATTTTTGAAATAATATTGCCAAAATATTCAATACATTATTTTGCGTTTCCTTATCAATAACCCCTAATTTTTGTACAATACGCGAACGGTCTATAGACCTTAATTGATCAAGCGCTATCTGCCCTTTTTTATCTTTAAATTGTGTCAAAATTCTAGTTGGGAAACTATCCTTTATAGTGCTAGTCATTGGCGCAATAATTACTGTTCTTAATCTACTTAAATTCATTGAGTCCGGTGATATAATTACGGCTGGACGTGTTTTTTTAATTTCTGAACCAATCGTGGGATCTAGGTTTACTAAAAAAACATCAAACTTTTTTATTTTTACCATGTCCATTCATCCATATCAAAATCATTATTAAAATTTAAATGAACGTCCTCTTCACCCTTATCTGAAGCAGCATTGAATTGCTCTAACCATCCTTCTTGCTGATTCTTAATTGGAATTAATGTCAGTACACCCTTTTCATCTGCTTTAATCTCTAATTCTTCGCCTGGATATAAATGAGCTTCTTTAATGATTACAGAAGGGATGCGTATTCCGATTGAATTTCCCCACTTAGTTAAAGTAACAGTAGACATTATAATTCCCGATATGTATATACATAATATAATTATATTGTGTATATACAATTAATCAAGCACTTTTGTATAATATTATTGAATTTAGATGAATAACGTTAAATAAATATAATAGAAGTAAATAAAACGGGGCGGCCTGTTGAAAAACATGACCAATAAATAATCATTTCCTCAATAAAATGATAAACGATAAAAAATACTAATCTTTTGATATTTAGAGCCATAGCAGCAAAATAAGCTTGGATCTGTGTGTTTTGCAAACCTCTGTATTGAGCTCGTTTAAGATCATGGTAATTTTTTAATTCATTCATAATTCCTTAAATTTTCCACATTCTTTCGTACAGCTTTTCTTTAAAAGATTGCAGTTCCATTTCTTGTATCAGCTGAATGAAAAACTCAGCATATTTATTTCTGGTCACATACCTTGCCGGGCCTTTGTTTTTTAATTTTGCCAAGCAGTTCTCAGAGAAAGAATATTTTTTACAGTCACCAGAGGACGATATATATATGGTTGTATCACTTTGTGATTTACAAGGCGTCAGTACACTATTTTGAGAGCAAACATAATGATTATTTAACTCATCATATTGAAAGCCTGGGATAATGCTATTTTCAGAACTGCCGCTGCGTGAGCTGAATAACGGGATATAGGTGGTTACTTTTTTATCTTTTAAAGAAGAAATAATTTGTCCTGATCCATAAGCCCGATCTGCTATGGTTTCATTGATGTTATAACAAATTTTTTCTTTTACATAATCCAATTGTTCTAGATATGGAACAGAATCGTGAACTGCACCAGTGGTTATTCTTATAGCAAGAATAATCCTATTCTTACTGTCGCTAGCGACATGGGCTTTATATTTTAATGTTCTTGGGGTACCTGATTTAAAGGCTAATATAGCTTCCGGATCTGTTTTACTGACATGAGTTATATTGGAGAGTGAACGTTTGCCTTTCTCAATAGGTGGAACATTTTTATCTTTTTCCTTTAAAGTTAACGAATCAAGGGAGGCATCTGCATCAAGTAATGTACTATCCGTCATTACACTACTACCGTTTAATAATCCGGCATTTTTACATTGCTGCAAAATTTCTAAAAAAAAGCGTTCTAAAATCTCGACTCCAAGGCGCTTTTTTATCCTGCTTAAAGAAGAATGATGAGGTACCTTATCCTTTAGAGTTATTCCACAAAACCAGCGATAGCAAATGTTGTATTTAATATGTTCGATTAAATTACGATTAGAATGAATATTATAAAAGTGGCCAATATTTAT
>JAMCQQ010000135.1 GCA_023379515.1 Actinomycetota bacterium | reverse complement strand
TTCATCCCCCATTACTCCAACACTCTTTATGCATGGCAGGATAGCAAAAGATTGCCAGATACTTTCATAAAGGTCTGCCCGTCTGATTTCCTCAAGAACTATTTTGTCTGCCATTTTCAATATTTCGAGCCTTTCTTCGGTAACATCTCCAATAATCCTTATTGCAAGCCCAGGACCCGGGAAAGGCTGCCTCCAGACTATTTCTTCAGAAAGCCCAAGCTCGATTCCCAATTTTCTTACTTCATCCTTAAAAAGCAGTCTCAATGGCTCTATTAATTTTAATTTCATATCTTTTGGAAGTCCGCCAACATTGTGATGCGATTTTATTCTTGCGGCATCTCTGGTCCCGCTCTCGATTACATCAGAATAAAGGGTCCCTTGCACAAGATAATCTGCATTTTTAATCTTTTTTGCTTCTTCTTCAAAAATGCGGATAAATTCGGTTCCTATTATTTTTCTTTTAGATTCAGGATCATTGATACCTTTTAACTTTGAAAGGAACCTTTCTTTTGCCTTAATATGAACAAAATTAATCTTAAAATTATCCCTGAAAGTTTTTTCAACCTGTTCATCCTCGCCCATACGAAGCAGCCCATGGTCCACAAATATGCAGGTAAGTTTCTCATGGACAGCTTTATGAACAAGAATTGCGGCAACCGTAGAGTCAACGCCCCCGCTTAAACCACAGATAACTCTGCCATCTTTTACCTTGCTTTTTATTTCTTTTATCTGGTTTTCAATTATTGAAACCATGGTCCAGCTTGGCGAGCACCCGCATATGCCAAAGAGGAAATTTTTTAATATATCCATACCTGATGGGGTGTGTATTACCTCCGGGTGAAACTGTATTCCGTAGATTTTCTTTTTTGTATTTTCAACCCCTGCAATTGGAAGTGACGGCGTTGAAGCAATAACTTTAAAGGCTGGCGGTAATTTTGCAACACTGTCCTTATGGCTCATCCAGCATATTTCTGACTGGTCAAGACCATTAAAAAGAAGTGAATCAAGATTCAAATCAATATTTGTCTTTCCATATTCATTTTTTCCCGTACCCGTAACCTCTCCGCCCATAAGATGTGTAATAAGCTGCATCCCGTAACATATGCCAAGAATCGGAATATCAAGATTCAGTATTTCCCTGTTCACAGTCGGAATTTTTTTTGCTTCTGAAAATATGGATAATATGCTGCTGGGAGAACCGGAAAAAACAAGGCCCTTCGGCTTCTTTTCCTTTATTTTTTCCATTGCCCTATCATAGGGCACCAATTCAGAGAAGACCCTGAGCTCTCTTATTCTTCTGGCGATAAGCTGGCTGTACTGTCCTCCAAAATCAATTACAAGAACATTTTGCATATTTTAACCCATTCCGACTTTCTGTGCCTGCTGATGAAATTTGCCTTCAGTCTTAATAGAAGGAGCAATCATAACTTCTGCTTTCTGAAAATCTTTTATATTTTTATAACCACAGGTAGCCATCGAAGTTCGCAATGCCCCGCAAAGATTTAATGTTCCGTCATTTTCATGAGCAGGTCCAACCAGAATTTCTTCAAGACTTGCAACAACATCTGTTTTTATTCTTGTTCCTCTCGGAAGATCGGGATGAAATGTTGCCATACCCCAGTGGTAGCCTCTCCCTGGTGCCTCTTTTGCGCGGGAAAGAGGAGAACCTATCATTACAAAATCCGCACCACATGCAATAGCTTTTGCTATGTCTCCGCCGGTTCTCATACCACCATCAGCTATTACAAGTACATATTTTCCCGTTTCATCAAGGTGCCTTGCCCTTGCAGCGGATGCATCTGCGATCGCGGTTGCCTGTGGAACACCGATACCTAATACCTGACGGGTAGTGCAGGCTGCGCCGGGTCCGACTCCGACAAGTACCCCCACAGCTCCTGTTCTCATAAGGTGAAGCGAGGTTGAAAATGATGAGCAGCCTCCTACTATTACCGGAACAGGGCATTTTGGAATGAACTGTTTTAAATCCAATGGTTCTTTTGTAACACTAACATGCTCTGCACTTATCACGGTACCTTGAATTACCAGTATATCCAGCCCGGCATCCAGAGCAGCTTCATAATACTTTTGAACTTTTTGAGGTGTCAATGAGCCGCATACAACAGCCCCCTTTTCTTTTTTAATCTGTTTTATTCTTTTTTGAATTAATTCAGTCTTTATGGGTTCTTTGTATATTTCCTGCATTTTTGCTGTTGCCTCCTTATCGGAAAACCTGGAAATTTTTTCCAGCATCTCATCAGCATTGTCATACCTTGACTGGATTCCCTCCAGGTTGAGAACAGCAAGCCCTCCAATCCTGTGCATTTCAATCGCCATACGTATATCTACTACGCCATCCATGGCTGATGCAAGTATTGGAATTTCAAAATGATAATCATTAATACTGGCAGAAATATCAATATCTTCAGGGTCTCTTGTTCTTCTGCTGGGAACAATCGATATTTCGTCAAAACCATAAGCCCTTCTGCCCATTTTACCTTTTCCAATTTCGACTTCCATCGGATCAAGCCCCCTTCCTCTTTAATTTTTTTTCCTCTTTTTTAATTAATCTTTTAATATTATCCCTATGTGCAATAAATGTTAATATGGATAGAAAGATTGCTGCAATGACTATTGCCAGCAGGTATTTTGAAAAATAAAACGATAATGGTGTGGCAACTGCTGCAGCCAGTGAAGACAAAGATACAATTCTAAATATTATAAAAATTAATAACCAGACAGCCAGAATTACAATCATCGGCAGTATTCTCATTAATACGGTATTACCGGCAAATGGGAAACTGCATAAACCAATTATTGCACCAAAAGAAGTCGAAATACCTTTTCCGCCTTTAAAATTAAGATAAATAGAATAATCATGTCCCAGTACGACCACAGAAGCTGTTATGGCTACGAGAATCAAATCATCAGGAAATAAGAAATAAACTGCCATGATTGGCAGAAATCCCTTTAAAACATCAATTATAATAGTAGTTACTCCGGCGGCAGCGCCTACAGTTCTTGTGACATTTGTTCCGCCGACATTACCGCTTCCCTGTTTTCTGATGTCGCCACCTGTTTTTACCTTATACAATATATAACCGACAGGAATGGACCCAAATAGATATGCTGCAATTATGAAAATTATTTTATAAAAGATTATCATATTCATATTTAGTGGAATAAATTTGCCTCCATGAAATGAGCTTATACATCAGATAAAATAATAAGAGAAATATTACTATAACTTGTAAATTTATTCAATTTATAAAAATATATATCGGCGGGAATATTCTGAAAAGAATAA
>JAMCQQ010000134.1 GCA_023379515.1 Actinomycetota bacterium | reverse complement strand
TGATCGAGTCATTGAAGTAAGCATGTGGCTGCTGATTTAAAAGAAGCACAAAAGCCAACATTATCTGTAGGAACTGCGCGAGGACAGGCAAAACTAGAAATGCTGCAAAATAACCCAAAGGTAAAAAATATTTTTTTAATCATTCCTCAACCCTTATAGTGAATATTGGAGAAAAGAATGTTATCAGATAAGTAGACGGGCTGTAAAATGAAAAACACATCTTTCAGCTTGATTTTATAAGATTTTTTTTAATGTATCTACTAGATTTTATTTGCTTTCGGTAAGCTTTATTTTACCCTGGATGTCCCTAGCTAGTATTGTTTCTGTAGCAATTTCATCTGTTTGCGAATGAATTATTCGAATCATTTCCTTTGCTATAAGCTCACGAAATGAGGGGACTAAATTGGCCGATATAACAATATAAGGCGTATGGTGATAATCATCTCGCAACATGCATACTTCAATGACTCGATCAATTTCCAATAAATCAATCTGTTGATTCTTTATTCGCTTAGGTTTTAAACCAAATAATTCTAGCAATTTGGGACGTTTTACCCCAGAAATGAAGCTTTTATGTACATTTACATTAACAACAAAATTATTGGTTTTCTTTAAAGAGATTAAGCGTTCACATAAATTTAATGTTTCCCTATCCAGGTTGGGTGTGGGAATTAATTTGGTATAGAGATAAATTAACGATGAGATTAAATATTTTTTGATAATGTTTTTATTCTGACGAAGTGTACTAATACACGCTAATTTTATGATACTTGCACACCGCTGGTATGGGGCAGTATGAATAGTTGCACGATGGATTTGTTTAGCTAATCCGATTAAATCGGATTGATTATTCAGTGCAACCTTTATAGGCTCAAGGTTAAGAAAACATCCAATGGTATGATCATACATTTGATTACCACGCGTGGATTTCACAATATTCATTAGAATATTTTTTGTGTCATCCCCAAAGTTATTACAACAATTAACTAAAGCTAGACCTAAGGCCGCACACAAACCATCGCTAATGCTGACATAATTTTCAGCACAAAATTGTTGTAAGTTTATTAGGCTTTGTTCAGGAATTTCAGTATAAGTAGAAAACGGAAGGCCTGCCGAAGCCATATTTTTCACTACATGCTCGGGAGGGAAGGGGAATAAACAAGCATCATTAAAATAATTTTCCCAAAAAATAATATCTTTATTTTTACGATTTTGGGCTGCTTGCTGTTCTTTGAATTGGTAATCTTTGTAGCCGCTATCGGGTTCTATCTCATCAAAATTAGTGTTTTGATTGTAACCAAGATAAAACTCAGACAAATCTGCAAACAAGATATCCGGAGATATATCGTCTGAAATGATATGAGGCATGGTTAACTGTAATTCGCTTTCGTTATCTTTTAAGTGAAACAATCGGGCAATAATTAAGGGCTTTTCTTTGCTCCACGGAAAATGGGTAATAAGTTCCTTGGCAGAATAATTTAAAACCGATTCGGTTTCTTGGGAGCTTAGAGATGAAATATCTGTTTCAATTAATTCAAAGGGAAGGTCCTTTTGTAAACGCTGTGCTGGACGAAATTTTAACATCTGATATAAAAGTACTTCATGCCTTTTCAATGCGGTATGGAATGCAAATAATAGAGCTGAATGGTCAAGATCCCCATGTAAACGTTTTCTAGCAAAAATATTCATTTTTTTTGCCTTAGGTTCAAACGTATTTGATAACCAAAGTAGGAGCTGAAAATCACTTAAAGGGATAAGAGAGGTTTCTTTATAAGAATTAATAGATGAAATAAACGACTTCTCATCCGCATTTTTTCCATCATAGATAACAGCAAGTAGTGATTTAATAGTGGGGGCCTCATAAAATTCCCGTAAGCTAATATCTTTACCTAACGTGCTATTTATTTTCGAAATAATACGGACCGCAGAAAGTGAGTGCCCACCTAACTCAAAAAAATTATCTTCTATGCCAATTAATTTTAAACCTAAGGCTTCTGACCAAATTTCTGCTACTTTTTTTTCTAATTCTGTTATAGGTGCTTGATAATGTTGATTTGTTGTATAACGGGGTATAGGTAACGCTTGTTTATCTAATTTTCCATTGGCCGTAAGTGGAAAAACATTAAGCCTGACAAAGGCTGTAGGAATCATATGCCCCGGTAAATTAGCTTTGGAAAATTGATGTAGATCACTTACGTTGGGGGCTATCTCGGTATCTTTGGGGATATAATAAGCTATCAGTTTTTTATCCAAATCATCTTGCTGTGCAAGTACCACCACATCTTTTATTACAGGGTGTTTAGCAAGACATTGTTCAATTTCCCCAAGTTCAACCCTAAATCCTCGAATTTTTACTTGATTATCAATACGTCCGATATATTCAATTTCACCTTTAGGATGCTGTTTGCATAAATCCCCTGTCTTATATAGTCGAGCATTAGGATTAAATGGATCATTAATAAATTTTTGCCCCGTCAGTTCCGCTTGATTTAAATAACCCCGTGCTAGGCAAATACCGCCTATGTATAACTCTCCAATTTCTCCTTTTGGAATAGGATTAAGTTGCTCATCAAGGATATGCCAATACATATTAGGGCCAGGCTCTCCAATGGGTATATTTATCCCCAAATCAGAAATATTTTTATTCGTAATTTTAAATTGTGAAACAGCTACGGTAGCTTCAGTAGGACCATATTCATTAAACAATGTATGCTGCGGGTAAATAGAGAGCCATGCCGCACAATCTGCAGTAAGTAAGTTTTCCCCACCGATGATAATAGATTTTAAATCAGGTAAGTCGATAGGATTATTCCTAACTTCATGAAGTAAAACTTTAAAGTAGCTGGGCGTTACTTTAATAATATGAATTTTATTTTGTTCCAAAAATTTTAAATATTGCCGCACGCCTTTTTTAGTTTCATCATTGCATATAATGAGCGTTAATCCCTGCATTAAAGGTACAATAGACGTGGTTACCGCCATATCAAAGATATAATTGGATGAGAAGTCTATAGATTGTTGGGAAGAAGCCTTGCAATAATTAGCAAACCAGTGGCAATAATTAACTACCCCTTGATGTTCAATCAACGTCCCTTTAGGTTTGCCTGTCGAGCCTGAGGTATAAATAATATAAGCTAAATGTTTCGCCGTCGTCACTATATTTGGATTGTGATTGGGTTGGTTGTTTATGTGATTTTCATCATGTTCAAGAACAATTAACTCACCTTTAAATTCGGTGAATTTTTCTTTTAAATCTGCGGTAGTTATGACAGCGGGGCCGCTGATATCTTCTAGGGTAAAGAGAATTCTTGCTTCAGGATGCTGAGCATCGAGAGGAACGTAAGTAGCCCCTGCTTTTAAAATACCTAAAATAACGCAAAGAAGATCAACACATCGCTCCATACATATGCCAATATGCGCCTCAGGTTTTACTCCTTTTTCTAATAAATAATGAGCGATTTGATTTGCTCTTTCATTTACTTCTTGGTAGGTAACGGTTTGTCCTTCGCATATGATTGCTTTTTTGTCTTTATTTTGCTCAGCTTGGTTTTCAAAAAGACTGTGTATGGTGTCCTGAATATCCATCCTAACCGTAAACCCCTTCATCTAAAATTCTTTACAAGATATATATGGTCCGTGCGATTATTGCAAGAGAACAAGGTAGAAAAGTATATGAAAATATTGATGAATTATCATAGTAGCTAGTTCTATGATATTCCTTATAATAATTTCAAAGCATCACGGGGATAGGAAGAGATATGCTGCCACTTATGAGAAAATTCCGATTTTTATTCTTATTTTTAATAACAGTTTTATTTTGCTTGGTTACGTCAATTAATGCAGCCATGGATTTTCCCAAATTTAGCGATTTTATTTTTGCCATTCTTTTTGTTGCGA
>JAMCQQ010000133.1 GCA_023379515.1 Actinomycetota bacterium | reverse complement strand
GTTCTTTTAATTTACTAATGCCGGTAATTATTCTTTCATCAGTCCACATAGCCTTATTGGTATTCAGCTCATTCCATAAATCTGTATCTCCAAAAGCTTCTAACCACATTAAACCTGGAAATACCTGCAACGGCCATTGGTCACCTCCACCCATAAACAGAGGGGTCTCGCCTGCGTCTTTAATTTTCTTATACATCTCCAACAGCCCCGTATAGCCTACAGGAGTATCTTCTGGCATATTAATGCCAACCCTATTAAATACTTCTTTGCTATACCACATACCCCATAAATATGGCTCTATTAATATTGGCCCATAATATTTCCCATTTAATTCTGTTTGGCCATCTAAGTAATTATTAATAGTCTTTTTAACAAATTCTTCATTAGATAAGTCAATTAACGTTTCTTCTGGCCGTAGTTGTAAAAACCAATTGGGCAATGGATGCCAATTTAATATATCTGGGCGTTCTCCTGCAGCCCATTTCTGTAAAATTGCCTGCTCTGATGGAGCTGGTACACCTATTCTTTCAATTTTTGCACCAGTTTCATTCTCAAAACCTTCTACCAATAAGTCAAACGCTTTTGGAAGACTAGGTATTTCCCATAATATTAAGGATAACCCCTCAAATTTCTTTTTCTCTACTGTTGTTTCTACTGTAGTTGCTGCAGTCTCTTCTACTTTAGTTTCAGACGTAGTCCCCTTCGAAATAGTGGGTTTGACACAGCCCGTAAATATGGTAAAAGCAAGCACTAGCGAAATAATTAAAAACAACAACACAATTCTTTTCATTTTCATCCCCTTTAATAAAATATTTTACTTTTTAGATAATTATTGATAGATTCTTTTTGAGATTTGTTTTGGACAAATAAATGGTGAGACCTATTTATAACTCTTGTCTAAACAAATCTCTTACTTTTTTATCATACTCACCTCCTGAGTTGTAATAACTTTTAATCTTAATATTTTTCACCTCCTTGCATATTCCACTCCCGGTATATTACCTTTTCTAAAAAAACAAGAATAAGTACATTCTTTATTCTTCCCTTTGTATTGATAATGCTTTTTATAAAAACAAGTTATTCATTTTTAGAATTAATTATTTGTATAATTTTCTAATACTAATACCCAATCCTCCATGCTAGGAGTTGGTATTAGACCGCAATTAATTGGAACACTCCATTCACCTTTTTCGTTAGGTGTTACTTCCATTTCAAATACACTTGTACCGTTTCTAGGATCAAAAAAATAAGCCTTATAATTTGAATTTTCCTCAATTGAATTAATTTTAATTTCTCTCAAACAAAAAATATTTTTCTGCAAATATAAACCTGGTATGTATATAACCCTAACTGTGTAAGGTATTCCTGCGCAATATGGAAAATACCTATTATTCTTATCTTGATGAGGTGTAACCCACTCAGGGTAACTTTCAAATTTATACCATTCAAACTTCTCTAAAAATTTTTTAGACAATCCAATTTGATATGATCCAGGAAAGTCCATTGCCTTATCCCATTTATCAGAACTCCACCTACCAGTTTCGCCAATATAATTTTCTTCTGATCTGAATGTCCAAATGCCATCTGCTCCATAAGTATGCCCTGCTGCACCACTTAGAATATGGGTCCAAAATAAAAACCTCTGGGTATCCTGTAAATTTGATCCCATTATACCTTCATAACAAACTTCTCCATTTATTACCGGTTTTTGGGGGAGACAATTCAATGAGTTCTGCAGTACTTCAAGCGTTTTTTTAAAATCATTCTTATCACGATGACCAGTCTGTAGCATATTAATATCGTATAACGAGGAGTCATGGAAAATTTCTCTTGAAGAAAAACTAGAATCTCCTGGACTAGGGTGGGCTGTTATAAGATTATTAAATGGATCGGTTTGATGAATATATTTTGCAATTTCAGCCCAACCTAGTGTTTGATTCTTTATTATTTTTTCTCTTTTTGAATAGTCCATCAATAAATAAGGATAGTATGGTAATCTAACTTCTCCAGCAACACTCCAAACGACAGGGTAGGCTCCCCACCTTGCAATTATATATCGCCAATGTTTTTTCATCTTCTCAATTCCTAGCCAGGGGAGGTAATAACCCCATGCTCCAAAAATACAGGGCATCAGGCCTGAATTGACTAGCCAAAAAACTTTAAGGTCTGCCATATCAAAATATGCAGGATTAATACACTTAAATTCATTATCCCAAACATAACCAGCTTCATTTGCCTCAAGTTTATTGAACTCCTTGCCAAAATCAGGATATAAGCCAGCAACAATCTGAATTACCGAATAACCTTTTCTTAGCCTATCTTCGGTTATAATTTTAAAAATTTCTGGCCACTTACACCTTTCTGCGAATCCAAACCACCAAGTATCGCCCAACCAGAAAAAAGGTGTATTATCTAAATGTTCAAGGTATTTTGAATTACTATTAACCCTAATTCTCCCATGTCTATATAAAATTTTTTCCCCATCATATTCTGATATATCAATAACACCACACTGGTTATTAAGTCCCAAATCATCAGTAACTGAACATTTGGTTATAAAATTATGTTTTCCAATAATGCTTGAGGAATATCTAAACCTCCATGTATTTTCACCTGCCCAGAATGTAGGAACAACCAATTCTTTTCCATCTGGATTTGTTACAATAATATCAAGTTCTGCATCTTCAAATGGATTTTTATATTTTTTTGCTGAAATAAAGCTGATTTCTAGAACTAAATTTTGCTCTGTATGATATTTTTTGCTAAATTCTTGCATATCTCTTACATCATCCTTTATTTGATAAATACTTTTTTGATGACCTTCAAACTGTAAATAAAGGTTTAAAAATGTAACCTGTTACTGTAACCTGTTTCATTAATTATTAAATGTTATCAAAAATAATTAAAAAGTCAAATATTTTTCCAAATACAAATCCCTTGACTCCGTGTTTAGTAGTATCTAAAAAATTATTAGCTGAAACCATAGGGTTTCTAGCCCAAATAAAAAAAGGAATTGAACAAAATTTTGCAATATTTTTATAAGTCTTTATACTAACTTCAGGAATAAAAATAGCATCAACGCCAGCTTCGATTCCCATACTTACACCCATTTCTACTGCTGTACTGAAACGATCTTCTGTTACTTGTGGCCCAAATGGATAAAGATGAACAAATACAGGTAGCTCTTCATCCCAGCACTATCTTACTGTTTTACAGAGATTATCAAAGCTATTTATCTCCACATCATCCCCATAACCTAACAAATGAGATATAACAACTCCATCAGCACCTGAACAGACAGCAAAAGAAGAATCTGCCATTAAACCATATTGAACTTTATGAGAAGGAAGTGGATACACCCAGCACAACCCAACGGTAAGAGTATACTTTGTAGTTGTTTTCAGACACAACAGCGGTTTTCATTTGTACTGTTAACCTATATAAAGATAAAAAAATATTCCGGAAATACTAAAGTCAAAAAAGAAATAATAACACAAATTGAAATGTTTTAATAATTATTAGTTAATCCCCCTGTTAAATTTCTGATTTTCTTTTTTACACTGTTCTATTTATAATATATGAGAACTTGGTGTTGGTTATTTTAATAGTTTTTGTATAAATTAATATTATGACAAGAAAGTCAATGAATAATTTTGGATGGGCAATTAATTTCCCGATTCTTGCAGGAATACTTGCACTGGTCATGCTTATAACTCTTCTTATTGCAGCGCTTTTGAGCAGGGCCCCTGAAAGCAGGGATGTTTTAAAATATTTTGACAGCACTTTTCTTGCCAGAGCAACAAACTATAATAAAGCGGCTCTCCTGATTTCAATTGCTGAAAAGTTTTTAACCTGGGTTTTCATGGCAGGAATAATTTATATATTCTGGAGGAATTCTTATACCAGTAATAAAATTCCCATAATATCGGCATCTGCACTATTTGCGCTTTTCATTATGATTTTATTTTTAATTGTCCTGCCTCTTCAATATTACAGAGAATTTGTGC
Organism: Actinomycetota bacterium; assembly: GCA_023379515.1. The sequence continues at coordinate 3,986 of JAMCQQ010000133.1, read as the reverse complement.
TTAGCCATAGATTTGGTCTCTCCAATCAGACGCTCTCCTCCTGGTTTATTGATATATTAAAGGAAAGAGGCCTGTCTCTTATAATCAATACCGTAGGATTAACGACTGTTTATGCTTTAATAATCTATCTGCCGAAGCACTGGTGGATAGCGGCTGCATCATTATTTATTCTCTTTGCTGTCATTTCAAGTTTTATTTCCCCGGTTATCATAGACCCTTTATTTTATAAATTTTCTGTTCTTGAGGATAAGCAACTGACAAACGAGATAATAAAAATTACTGAAAAAGCCGGTGTTAATATAGGCAGCATACTTGTCGCAGACGCAAGTAAAAAAACAAAAAAGGTGAATGCTTATTTTACCGGTATTGGAAAAACTGAAAGGATAGTAATCTATGATAACATGCTCAACCAATATACTAAAAAAGAAGTGCTTTCTATTATAGCTCATGAAGTAGGACATTGGAAAAATAAACACATGATAAAAAATTTAATCATGGAAGCCGCAGGTATAATAATTCTTTTTTTTATTCTGTATTTGCTGAAGTCCGGATTATGGCTTAACAATAGCGTAAAATTAGTCCTGGTCCTTTTTGTTTTATCTACTCTGATAACTTATGTCACAATGCCTCTGCAAAATTTTGTTTCAAGGTATTTTGAAGTACAGGCTGACAGAACTGCTCTGGAGCTGACCGCAGACCCGCAAACTCAGATAGTGATGCTTGAAAAACTTGCAAGGTCCAATTTAGCCAGCGTCAAACCCGATAACCTTCTCAAATATTTAATTTTTTCTCATCCTCCTATAATGGAAAGAATCAACAGTATAAACCTTACACTTGATTAGTGATGGTAGTGGTTGCCGAACCATTATATTTCCTGAACCTCAGCGGCAGTGCCAGATTATTTGCGCTTAAGAAATCCTTATCTTTCAGCACTTCTCTGGCATTTCCATCAAAGACTATCCTCCCCCTATTCAAGACTATCGCTCTTTTCGAAAAATCATAAGCAAGATCCAGATCATGTGTTGCTGCAATTATAGTTTTATCAAACTGTTTTAAAAGTTCTATGAAGTTGTCCCTGTTTGAAGGATCAAGATTGCTTGAGGGCTCATCAAGAATAAGAATTTCAGGATCATAGGATAGCACCGTAGCAAGTGCAGCAAGCTTCTTTTCTCCAAAACTTAAGAAATAAGGCATTTCACTTTCAACATTTTTAAGATTAACTTTTGTAAGGCTTTCTCTGACCATTCTTTCAATGAATTTGATATCCTTTGCCCTTGGATCTCTTTTTTTATTCAGGTAATTAATAAGGCCAAATGCTACATCGTCAAAAACGGAAGTAGAAAAAAGCTGATCGTTTGGATCCTGGAATACAAAACCAATTTTTTCTCTGATTCCATAAATATTCTTATCATTTAATTCTGTCCCGCCTATTTTTATCATGCCTTTTCGATTTTTGCTTTCCTGCAGGCCGGCAATGTTTAAAAGCAAGGTTGACTTTCCGGCTCCATTCGGACCTATCAGAGAAACTTTTTCACCTTCGGAAACAATAAAGCTGATTTCGTGCAGGACTTCCTTGAATCCTTTCATACTTTGGTCAAAGCTGCTTATTTTCCTGGCTGAAGGATATTCAAAACTTAAATTACTTATTTCTATTTTTATCTTATTTTCCAAATTTATTTTTCTTTCCAAATTAATGTATTATTTTTAAAATTTCCAAAATCTTTATTGCCGTAGCTGCTGCAAGAAAAACAGATGTTATAATTATATTTGATGCTGCAATCTTGGTTTTAGTCCCGGCAAAGTAAAAGCTGCCTTCAAATCCCCTGCTTTCCATGGACTTATAAATGTTTTCAGCCCTGTCAAAAGACTTGATAAAAAGACTGCCGGCTAAAAACACAAGCCTTTTATTTACATTTTTATATGATTTCTGAAATGTGCGGCTTTGAATTGCAAGCTGGCCAATTCTTGACTGATCCCTTATCAAAAAAAGATACCTGTACATGAAAAAAATCAGTGAAATCATTATCTTTGGAAAATAAATTTCTTTTAAACCATTCAACAATTCCATGTCCGAGGTTGAAACGATAAGAGAAGCAAGAATCAAAATTGATAAAAAAGACTTGACTGTCGTTATAAGAAAAATCGCCAGACCATTATCTGTTATCCCTATATGCAAAAACCGGAAATCAATATTAAATATTTCCATGCCTTTGCTGGTAAAAGGTATGAATATCGCAATAGAAAGCGGAAATAAAAAAACCACAAAAACCCTTTTTAACAGCGGCACCGGTGCGGGCTTAAACAGCAGGCAGATCAAAATACTTAAAATAGAATACAGCATAAGTGAAACAAAATTACTTTTGCCGGCACTTGTTATCAGCAATATCAAGGCTAACGATAGAATTAATTTAAATCTTGGTGAAATAGTAATACTTTCCCCTGTGCTCATTGGCATCACATCATCTTGATCCCCGGGTTCTGCTCCTGCTGATTTGTAAAATTTTATAAATTAAAAAAATAATTCCAAAAACTGCAAGCACAATAGACACTCCGAATAAACCCGCTAGGGCACCTTTCCAGAATTCATTATCAGTAAATGAAACAGAATAATCCTTTATGACAAAAAACTTGCTGTTTATAGTCTGCGTCGCTTTTTCTGCAAATCCAAACTTTTGAGCCACTTTTTCCAATCCGTCTGGCAAATTTGAGGCAAATGGAGATAAAAAAGCTGCAAGTAACAGCGAAATTACAACTATCGTAACTGCCGCAATTATTATGTTCTTGTCAGAAAGTTTAACTTTAACCATTATTAATATCTCCTTCAAAAAACATTTGCCCTTGTCAATATAAGATCGGGTCTGATTCTGTCAATGAATGCAATGATTGCGGCAGTTATTAAAGCTTCGCCAACACCTATTATCATATGCACCAGTATCATAGCCTTTAAAGTTATTGCAATCGCATATGTGCCCGAAAGTGCAAGTTCAAGAGCTGCAAGAAAAGATGCAAAAACAACTGAAAACCAGGAAGCGATTGCTGCAACAGCATAAAACATTGCTTTTGATTTTGATATTTTTGTCAGCAGCAAATAAATAAGAAATGCGCTAAATACTCCACTGATTGCCAAATTAAAGACATTGGCTCCAATTGCGATCACACCGCCATCCATGAAAACCAGTGCCTGCACCACCAGGACCACAGTAAGTACAAGCACTCCTGCATAAGGACCAAGAGTTATGGCAACAAGCGCACCTCCGAGAAGATGGCCAGAGGTTCCGCCCGGTATTGTAAAATTTATCATCTGAAGCGCAAAAATCAAAGCGGCCATCATCCCCATCAACACTACTACTTTTGCCTTAAATATTTTCTTTATTTTATAAATTGATAATGCAACGCCCCCTGCGGATATTACTCCTGTTGTTACAGCAGTTTTCAGATCTATAAAACCATCCGGGATATGCATGCCTCTGCTCCTTAAAAATAATTAAATACCTGTAATAAAATACCTGGATAATAGATAACTGGTTATCGGAAAATTGCAGAATCACAATTATTGCAATTTTAAAGCCCTATAGTATTATAGTAATACTAATTCTATAAAAGTAACACGATTTTTAAAAAGTCTCAAGAAGTCTTTTAAAATTTTTTAAAGAAATTTTTTATATTTGATTTTTATATTTGATTATTGTATTTGACTTAGCATGCAAAACTCTATTAATATAAACGTATTAATAGATTGGTAATTAGTTATAGGGATAATTAACAATATAAATTATGATAGGCAGTAATATATAGCTTTGTTGGAAATCGGATGACCATCTAAGGATAAGCTGTCATAATTGTTTTTTTAATTTATTCAAGATTTTTTACAAAACTTTAGTAAAAAAGCAAAACGATGGCAAAAAAAGAAGAAGATTCTTTATTGAGATTCGGAGTCTCGATCGAAGGAAATCTTTTAAAAAAATTTGATTCTTTTATAGAATTAG
>JAMCQQ010000132.1 GCA_023379515.1 Actinomycetota bacterium | reverse complement strand
TTTTCCTCATCAGACTTAATTTTGTTTATTACTATAAATAAAGATTTTATCCCTAAATCCTTTGCCATTTTCCGGACAGAATAAGCTGTTTGTATACTTCGCAACCCGGGCTCGATAACAATTATCAGCATATCCATATTTTCACAAGTTCCTCTGCCAAGATGCTCGATTCCTGCTTCCATATCAAGAATAATAATTTCATCCCTATCGATAACAAGATGTTTAAAAAGCCTTTTAAGCAAAATATTTTCAGGGCAGTAACATCCGCTGCCACCGGCTTTTATCGTGCCCGCTACCAGCAATCTTACGCCATCAATTTCTATTCCAAATTTTTGAGGTATATCATCAACTTTTGGATTTAATTTAAAATAAGAACCATATTCTCCGGATTTTGCGCCGGTTCTTTCCTCAATTAATGACTTCATTTCAACCAGAGGGATTATTTTAGACGCTTTCTCATAATCAAGGCCAAGAGCAGATGCCAGATTTGCATCAGGATCCGCATCTACTGCAATAACCTTATATTTTTTTTGAGCATAATATTTCGCCAGACATGCGGCAAGTGTAGTTTTACCGACACCACCTTTGCCGGAAATTGCAATTTTCACAACAATCCCCTGCCTCTTCAAATATTTTTCTTAAATACTTAAATACAACTTATTTGTCAAGATAAGAATGAGCATAAAGTATCCTGTTGGTCAGGATGTCAAAAGTTTTAACGACATTTATTAGTTCTTTGTCAAGCGGATCAACTATTGCCGAATCCAGACCATGACTGAGCAGTATGGTCAGATAGGTCCTGTTGAGTAAGCTTTTTAATTCAGGTGGTGAAGACTGGGAAACATTTGAAAGTCCGACAATAGTCTTTGGAGCTTCGGGAAGCCCCATCAGGTCTTTTAGCTGTTTAAAAGCTTTCAACCCCTCAATACAATTAAAAACCTGCTGTTGAAGCACCGCTACAGGAAGGACGATTGGATCAAGATAAAGATCGGAAAGCGGCACGCCAATTTCCATAGCAGAGTTCACTATATTCATTATCACTTCTATTCTGCTGTCAACATCGGGGGGAACTCCCTTTTCACTCAAAGCTATCCCAACGATTTTTGTTTTATATTTCTTCACCATTGGCATCAAAATATCAAGCTTATCCTGATCTCCTGTGACCGAATTAATCATTGCTGTACCTTTATGGACCTCAAGCCCGGCTTCTATCGCACTCATATTTTTGGTATCAAGCGCCAAAGGGACATCAACTTCATTTTGTATTGTTTTCACTACCCATTGCATTAATTCTTCACCGTTTTTTGTTGCGGGACCAATATTTACATCTACATAATGAGCTCCGGCTTCTTTTTGTGCTCTGGCCATTTTAATTATAGGCTCAGCATCTCTGTTTCTTATAGAATCGCCAACAATTTTAGAAGTAATGCTTATATTTTCACCAATAATTAACATCTCTTGACCTCCCCCTTTAATTAACTCCTAAATTAATTTAATAAGCAATTATTTTGATAAAAAAGTTTTAAAATTATGTAATTATGCAGTTACATAATTTTTTAAAAATTTTGGAACTTCTCCGGCCTCCCTGGGACCCACAAGGACTTTCCATTCTCCGCCTAGTTCCTCTTCCAATTCTCCCTGGAGTTGAGCAACATATCCCGGGATTATTATTTCTTTTTTAGCTGCTTTTTCAGTTATGCCGCTCTTATTTATGAACTTTGCTATCTGCTCAGGGATAAATTTCCCTGCAGCCCATGCTGTCAGGACCGATTGGCCCTCGACATCCATTACCAGCAACCAGGATGGGACCTTGCTGCTTTCTATTTCACCTGAAATTATGAAATATGTTAGTGAAAAATTAGTTGTAAGAAGTATGGGTGAGCTGGAATCAGGATTATTGATTTCATATATTTTCTGTTCAACGGCCATTGGTTTCCTGGGATCCGTATAAATATTCTGCCTGTAAACAAATAATGGAAACAAATTTTGAGGATTTGCATTTGATAACACAATAATGGAACTATATTTTACCACGAAAACTGAAGCAATTAATGTTTCCTTCAATGGATCATCTGTCATTTCTCCCGGAAAAACAATAGTAGGATAGCCCAATAATCTGTTTTTCTTATTAATTGCTGCTCTTCTCAATATTATTTGGTTAAAGAAATCATTCTTAAGATTCCTTTCACCAATATCTATCACTATATTTTTTATGCCTTCATTTCTTAATCTCTCAGTCAAGGCTAAAATATCATCAAAGGTCTTTCCCCTGACTGCCGCGGCACATCCTGATTCCTTTATTGCTCCAATCAATGCATCTACATTCGAATTGTCTATTGCATGTATCAGCGGTTTCCTATCCTTATATTGATAAGCAACAGCCTTCAAGGTCTCGGCATATGTAGAAACAAATATCATAGGTTTCTTTGTAAGTCCCGCAATTTTATCAGCAGCAGCAAGAAAGATATCCTTATTTTTTGAAGTGTTCTTAAGACAAACCGCATTTACTTCAAGAATCTGTCCCACTCTGTCATATTTTAAATTATTGACATTTTTTAGCGTTTCTTCGATTTTGGCAGGATCAGCATTGTCATCTATGGTAACAGCAAAAACATTCGGGTTTACAAATGTTCTGTCATGCCTGAACATAACGGTTTCTTCACCAATCTTGATTACATTTTCACCTGATCCTATTTCAACCTTAAGAATTGGCGGCTGTGAGGCTTCGGCCAGTGCTTCTTTGGCTTGTTCTGAAACATGCGGGCATTTTTCGAGCTCCGCTTTTCCGGCAGCAAGCTGCATGGCAAAGGCCAGACAGGTTGGATACCCGCAATCCTTGCAGTTTGTTTTTGGAAGAAGTTTAAAAATATCCAGACCGCTTAATGGCATATAACTACTCCTTATTTTTCATTTTTGCAAATTTATTAAAAAATTTTTTAAATATTTATTAGATTAGAGGCTCCATTTCAAGCGCAGGGTGATTTACTTCTTCATCGCGAACCCTGAATACTTCTTCAGTTGTTGCATTTTCTTCGGTTGCAATTTTATCAATAAAATCGGGTATCCCCATTTCCTCTGCCCTTATTTGAAGTAACCCCAGGATTTCCTCTTTTAATTGTTTAGGCATCCATACAAGTCTTTTTAATCCTCCATCTGAGAGAATAAACTTTTTGGAACCAATAAAATACTTGCTTATGCCTATGAAGCCAGGTGTTTGGATCCCTCCGCCAACCATGCCTGCGATAGTTGAAAATTTCATTCCGCATGGAGTCATTTCGGAGAACTCTCTGTTTACAGCCATTACCCCATTCGCAGTCGGCAGTATCGTTACAACTACTTCAAAGCAGCCGCACGAGGTCATGGGATCCACCATCATGGAATAAGCTGAAAAAGATTCAAGTGTCTGATGGGAAGCCTTGTATATAAATTCATTTACGCCCTTCCATATTCCTAATTTCTGATCCAGGGTATCACCTTTTTTAATCGGCTGATTTGGACCAGTCGGAGTTATTTCGAAAGCTGCTTTACAGTCAAGCCAATTATATGCACCACAAAGCCCCGGCCTTTCCGGCGATATCGCACAAACATGGTTAGGGGCAAATGACTGACACAGACTGCATGAATAGAAGGTATCAACTGTTTCATCGGTAAGATTCTTTAACCTTTCATCGCGAACCCTGAATACTTCTTTAGCTTTTTGCTTTAATATAGAAACATCTGCGGGGTTTGTGTAAATTTTAATCTGAATTTTATCCACTATATTCCCAAAAGTCGAATGCATTTTAGCATGAAGTATTGTACCAAGATGTTTTATCTTAAATCCGCTTTTAACGGCTTCTTTACTGAACCTCACCCAGCTTATATCCCTTTGTCCCATATGGAAAATACCTGTCGCATAGTTTGTAAAATAATGGATCTGTCTTTCCATAACAGGTTCGAAATCAGCTTGCATTTTTCTGCCATATACCAAAACTTCTACCCCGAGAGGAAGTACGCTGTCCTCAGGCACGTCATCCACCTCGGGACCAAATACTTCAATTTTGCCGTCTTCTACTTCCGAAGACTCCGCCATATGCAAAAATTCGACTGCTTCACTTTTATTTCCGCCAAACTCCAAATAAGTATCTTCCTTTCTTACACGCTCACCCTCAAAAGCCGGGCCAAAGGCTACGGGGATATCAACTTTATCAACAGTAATCTTTAAGCCTCTTACTTCTATTGCTTTTGTTACAATATCTTCGTCAGGAATATTGGATACTACATGTTCGTAGGTACAAACGCCTCTTGGTAAAATTTCCGGAATATTGGTATCGGCAATTGTGGGAAATCCAAAACTAATGGCTCCTGCTGCATTTGCATACTTTTCTTCATCAACCTCACCAAGCGCCAGAACAAATGCAAATACTCTATCCTTATTGTATTGAAGCATTCTTTTATAATCACCAGCCTGTACCCCGCCAAAGCTTAAAGCTGCTCTTGCAGCAAAACCCAATGCATAAATTGTAGCTGTTATATCTTTACCAAATGGAACGAGCCTGGTGTTCCAGCCCAGTTCCACTCCGCCTTCCATAAGCTGTTCAGACATGGTTTTGCCATCCGTTGATCCGGTCATGAAGACATAAATATTTTTTTCCTGAAGCTCTCTTGCAATTTTTATAGCCATTTTGCTGTCGCTGCATGCTCCTACACATGCCGCAAAACCTGGAGCCGTACCGTCTACAAATTCAATGCCTCTTTCCCTGATTATTACGTCCGTTGCTGCACCCAGCCATATATCATTGACCGGAGAAGGACCATCGAAATATTTAATTACTTCAATTATTTCTTCGGCCCATAGTGTTGCAATTCCTGCATCAAGCGTACCTCCAAGATAAGGCAGCCAAATCTTATCAGAAGGAACCGGGGGAAGTAATTTCCTGGCTTCTTCCAGTACTTTTCCGGCATCAGAAAGTTTTTCAACCGCAATACCTGTCATACTGTAAATAATTGGAAGATAATAACCTGTGTTGGGAAATTCTATTCGCTGATCATGACCATGCTCTTCAATGGAATTCTTTAAGATATGCTCTGCTTTCTCTATTATTTTGTAAGCACCCTTAATTGCACTTGTAGCTATTATTTTCGACATCCTATAATGCCCTCCTTGCTTCCATATCCATAAGAACTCTTTCTTTTTTAATATCTATCTTTAATGCTTTTCTTTTTTCCTGAATAACATTTATTACTTTGTCCAGCAGCTGATCAATATCCTGAATGTATTCAAGCTGTCCGCCAAATTTTTGCTGCCAGCCGTTTGTCATTATATTCTTTACCTCTTCGCTTGATTCTACAGGTATTGGTTGTCCGCTAAATGCCACATAGACACCCGATGCCGCAAAATATGCACCAATCGTCAATGCCTTTTCACTCATCCATTCAGGTGCAATCCCTGCAGCAGGCAGATCACTTATATCATCACCAAGACCGCCTTCCCTTACAATTTCAGATGCAATTGTCAAAATCCTGGAATTATCCACGCAGGAACCAAGATGCAGAACCGGAGGAATTCCTACTGCTTCACAAATTGAACGCAATCCTTCACCTGCATATTCCATAGCTTCCGGAACCATTATTCCGCATTTACCTGTTGCCAGCGCTCCGCATCCTGTTTGAACAACCAGATAATCTCTCTTAATCAGTTCCTTTACAAGGAAGTTGTGATACTTATCCTGAGAAATTCTTGCATTATTACAGCCAACCACGGCAACTATTCCCTGTATTCTTCCATCGATTATCCCGTCATTTAAAGGTCTGAATGACTCCCTGAATCTTCCGCCAAGCATATATCTGATATATTCATGAGAGAAACCGGCAACCATATCAGCTCTGACATCCGGTATACAAACTTTATGCTTTCTGTTCACATAGTTGTCTATCGCCATTTTTATTATTTCCTTGGCAAGAGTAACACCATTTACTTCCTGAAATTCCATATGTATGGCTCCGGGAATCTTGGATTTAGGTGAAGAAGTTACCAGTTTTGTATGATATCTTTTTGTAAGTTCCCCTAATGACTGCATGATGCACTGGACGTCAACAACCATTAATTCGACGGCACCTGTCATTATGGCCATTTCCTGAGATAAAAAATTACCTATGGGAGCAATGCCCTGTCTCATCAAAACTTCATTTGCAGTACAGCAAATACCAACGACATTTATTCCGGCCGCACCTTTGGATTTGGCATAATCTACAAGTTCTTTCTCATCGGCAAGCTCTGCAATAATTTCCGAAAGTGTCGGCTCGTGGCCATGGATCACAATATTTACCTCATTGGCTTGAAGCATTCCCAGATTGGTTTTCGCTGCCAGTGGAACAGGTGTATTAAACAAAATATCAGTAATCTCTGTTCCAATCATTGAACCACCCCAGCCATCTGTGAGGGCGGTACGGATTGCCTGATTTAAAATATTCTCCGGCTCCTGGTCAACACCCATAGCTGTCCTGTGCAGCATCTCGACAATTTCTCTGTCTATACCTCTTGGAATAACTTTATATTTTTCCCAAATTTCCTGCCTTTTTTTTGGAGCCAGCTTTATCAGGTCCAGTGTGCCTGCCTGCTGCCCAAATAAAGACATGGCTTTTTCTGCTGTTTCTTTTGCTATTTCATTAACACTTTTATCGCCGGTATTTATTCCTAAATTTTTGGCAAATCTGAAAAGTTTTAGTTCATCTTTAATTTTCAGCCCTTCAGCCTTTCCCTCGGCAGTAAGAGCAAGCAAATGCGCCATATCCCTTCCATGATCAGAGTGCGCAGAAGCCCCGGCCGCAATATGGCGGGCTAAGTTTCTGGCAGAGATTGTTCCAAGTGTTGCTCCGCAGAGTCCTTCAGTATCATCTCTTACTCTGCAAGGACCCATCCCGCAATTTTTGCAGCATATTCCTGAAACACTTGAGCCTATGGGACAAGGTTTTAAGGATCTGGAGCGGGTAAATATTGTACTTTGTTGTTCTTCAATATTTTCAAGTAAATTACAAACAGCTTCATCGCTGCTTAAATCAGTTATTTTTTCAATATCTTTATCCATTAAGATTCATCCTTTCATGCATTTTTTATTACAATAGCTCATTTATTATCTCTTTTATTAATTTAACAGCTTTCGGATGTCTCATTGTTATAATATTTGAGCCGGAGAGCAACATGCACATTGCAGAAATCGTTTCCCAGTTAATGCCTCTTTCCTCTAAGTTGCCCCATTCAGGAAAGGTGTTCTCGCTCTCTTTTACTTCCTTAACTTTCCAAATTTCAACAGCTATATTATTGATTATCGGCATCTGGGTCATCTTGTCATCCTGAAGCACTGCAGCAATCTTTAACCTCTCCATTGCAGAAAAGCAGTATTCTATTCCATAACCCAAACCCGAGCTTGACGGATCCATTGCTATTCTGTCTGCCGGTAACCCTAACTGTGTAAGTAATATATTCAGTTGTTTGGCAATATTTACATCAAGCGGGTTCAATGCAATTAAATTATTTTTATATCCTATAGTGGAAGCGGCAAGAGTTTTATAGTTGTCTTCTTCGACCCAGCCAAGCAATATATTGCTTTCGGAATTTTTTTCGGATACTTTTTTCATGACCTCGGCAACGATTTCCAGAGGGGCATCAGCATATACGATTAAGGGTTTATCGATAGCTTCCCTAATGTTTTTTACTAATTCGCCAGCTTCTTCGGCTGTCATACTGCCTGTTTCAGGGTTTATTTTTGTTAAATGAAGACAGATTGCATCTGCTCCGAATTCTTCGATACATTTTTTGGCCCACTTTATGGGATCATCTGCAACATCTTTGAAATAGTTAAAAAGGTATTCCGGCCAATTTACCGGCACCATATCAAAAACATCAAATGCTATAGCCGGTTTATTTGGAATTTCTCCTTCAAAGCTATAAAAAGGCAGCACAGATTCTCCGCCAACCAAAACCCCGGTTTTGTCTTTATCGAGCTTTAATGTATTGATTCTGCCGCTATATTCATCTTTTGGAATTTGAAAATTCATTTAAGATTTCTCCTTTTTTTATTTTTTGCAACTCTTAAAACATAGTAACTACCTTGTAACGTATCGGACAATCTTTTATATTCTATCATTTTTTAAAAAAACTCGATAGGTGTTATAAAAACCAAAAAAAATAAAAATAAGCTAAATTATGGTTCAAGCTTTTACAGTCCAAGACTATTTAAAATGTCATTTACCTGCAATGCCGAAACGCTATCATCCGGCAACTCAAAGATAGATTTCCCGGCCAATTCCAAATCGATGATGTTTTTATCCGTATGGATTGTTCCCAAAATCTCAAATTTCTGTTCTTTTATGTATTTTAACAATCTGTCATCCGGCTTATCATTGACTCTGTTTAATATTAGAAATACTTTTTCGACATTTATTTGTAATTCTTTTGATAAATCCCTTAATCTTGCAGCTGTCAGTATGCCTCTGGGTGATGGATCGGATATTATCAGAAGATATTTTATATTGTGAGTTGTCTTGCGGCTTAAATGCTCCATTCCCGCTTCATTATCCATTACTATATAATCATAACTATTTTGGAGCATGTCTATATATTTCTTAAATAAATTATTTGCGGCACAATAGCATCCGGGACCTTCACCTCTGCCCATAATAAGCAAATCAAAACCGTTACCCTCAATAATTGACTGGTGAATGTTCATTTCAACTGTCTGGTCCTTATACATTCCGGATGAAATTACTGCTCCGTTTTTTTTAAAATTCTCCACAAGCTGACCAACCGTGCTGCTTATTTTAACACCGAGCAATTCATTTAAGTTTGAATTAGGATCTGCGTCCAGTGCCAAGATACTCCCGTTTTTTTTCTTGATGAGATTTCTTATCAGTAACGCGCTTATAGTTGTTTTCCCCGTTCCGCCTTTTCCGGCAACAGCAATATTTATTCCCATTTTTAATTACCTTTCAAAATTAGTCTGGTTAAGTTTAATTAAGGTGAATAAAACAAATCTACGGATGGAAATTCTTTTAAATCCGTATAAGGTAAAAATAATCCTGCAATATATCTATCCATAAATTTTATATTTGCGCTAAGCTCAATGTAAGTAATCTTTCTTGCAATTTCTGAAGTATATTCGTATTTATCTTCCGATAGTAAACACAGGTAAGCGCCTCTGACTGAAGTATTTCCCAGAAAAACATATTTGTTTATGTTTATATCCGGAAGCATTCCGATTATTATGGCACTTTGCACATTGATATTTTTCCCAAGTCCACCCGCTACATATACCCTATCAATATCGGTTATTTTTAATTCAACATCTTCGAGAAGTGTTTTTATTCCCGAATAAACAGCAGCTTTTGCCCTGATCAAATTATCAATATCGACCTCACTTATAAAAATATCTTCTCCGGTTCCGCTATCTTCTGCCTCTGCAATAATATATCTGTACTCATTATCGGTACACTTCAGATATGGATTTTCTATGTCAGTATTAAATTTTCCTTTTCTGTCTATAACACCTTTTAAAAACATTTCGCCTATTAAATCAATCAATCCTGAGCCGCAAATTCCAATAGGCTCACTACCCCGATTAACTTAAAAAAAACATTTGTAATTGCTCTGATCTATATAGACTTTCTCAATGGCACCATCAACAGCTCTGGTGCCGCATTTCACTCCTCCGCCTTCAAAAGCCGGACCTGCCGAGCATGAGCAGCCCATCATCCACTCGTTATTTCCAACTACCAGCTCCCCATTTGTGCCAAGATCAATAAACAAGGTAAGTTCTTCCCTTTTTGACATATTTATGGCCAGCACCCCGGATGTAATATCTCCGCCCAAATAACTTGCAACTCCCTCAATATTATAAACCCTTGCATTCTTGATATATTTAAGACCCAATTCATCTGTGCAAGTGCTTAAAAATTTATTGGTCACCGTCACATAGGGCATCTCTCTTATAAATTTCGGAGGCACCCCATAAAAAAGATGCATCATGGTAGAATTACCAGCTATTACCATTGAAACAATATCTTCTTCATCTATATTTGAATTTGTAAGAAGACGCAATATCATATCATTTATTGAATCAAGAACAGCTTCTCTAAGTCTGTTTAAACCACCGCTTCTTGTTGAATAAACAATCCTGTTGATTATATCTTCTCCAAACTTTATCTGCGGATTATATTCCGACGCATAACCAATGATTTCACCTGTTTCAAGGTCCACAAGCTGCAGCACAAGCGTAGTTGTACCTATATCAAGCGCAAAACCAAAGTATTTTTTTTCTTTATCGGGTAGCTGAACATTTATTATAGTATTGGTGCTTTTGTCCAATGTTATTATAACTTCCCAGTTATTCTCTCTTAAAAGGTAGGGCAATTTTCTTACCACGTTTAACGGGACAATTACATCATTTATTTTTAAAGCAGTTTTTAAACTTTTGTTAAGTCTGTACAGGTCGGTGGTATTATAATCCAAAGTCGGTTTTTCAACATTTATTCTTTCTTTTATTATCCATGGTTTGATTTCAACTGCTGCCAGTTCATCTGTTCTGATGTCGCTGTAAATTTTATTTTTATCAATTTCATATTTACCTTCTTCAATCTTTGCCCTAACTTTTTTCTTTTCCGGTATGAATATAGTT
>JAMCQQ010000131.1 GCA_023379515.1 Actinomycetota bacterium | reverse complement strand
AAGAGGGGAGTGGTTTAAAGCTATTTATTTAGTGTTATCGAACAATCTGAAAACATTTTTGAAAGACAAATTAATACAAGCACTATTGTTATTTTTATTTATAGGAGCAGTTTCAACTTTTTCAGCTATTTTTTTAACGCATAGTGTAGTGGCACATATCAGCATATTGCATTTGCTAAGAAGGATGGAATTTATGATGCTTTTGCCTGTTTTGGCAAGTGTGGTCAGAAGCAAAAAGCAGCTTATTTGGATTTTAATCTTTTTGGCATTAGCTGTTTTATCTGTTAATTTGTATGCTTTAGGTCAACAGTATTTGGATTGGCCGGTAATCTCTACTACTAATTCAGAATTCTCAAAAGGATTAATTTTAATTATTGCAGCCCCAGCCAGAGTTAATTCTACTTTTGCGGGGCATTATGATTTAGCTGCATTTTTAGCAATGACTATTTCAATACTAACTGCTTTGTTTTTTGCTTTCTCAAAAAAGATAAAAGTAATTATTGCCGCTTTGGGTACGCTTTCTTTGGTAGTTCTAATTATGACAGCAGCAAGATTATCTTTCTTGTCAGCCTTTGTAGGTATAATTTCCGCACTTTTCTTTACCAAAAAAACAAAGTATATTTTACTTATTCTGGTTGGGGCTGCAATAATTTTAATTTATCCCTCACAGCTTCGCGACCGTTTTATATCAACGGTTACTGTTAATCTTTTTTCTTCAGGTCAAAGATATACCGGGCAAACTCGGGATCAAGAGGTGAGGAGTAAATTAAATATTCCGACACTCGCAGTAAAAACCTCAAGCACTTCTGCTTCTAGTTCCACTTTTGCCACTTCATCAGGGGAAATAGCAACTGATATTACTCCTGGTGAGCCGGTTGATACTACTCAGTTAGGAGTTTATAGATCTTTCCAGATAAGATTAAAAATAGAATGGCAACAACCAAAAATATTGATTTCTAAAAATCCTTTACTTGGAACAGGATATTCTTCAATAGACATAGCAACGGATAATGATTTTCTGAGGTCTTTAGGAGAAGTGGGACTCTTGGGTACAGCAGCGCTTATTCTAATTCTAGTTGAGGTTTTTAAAAGACTACTTCATTTGATTAAGAGTGACAGCAAGTTGATAAAGTTTTTATCTGCAGGAGTTTTATCAATGCTGGTTGCATTTGTTGTTAATGGATTATTTATAGATGTCTTTGAAGCATCCAAAGTAGCATCACTTTTTTGGATGATGCTGGGTTTAAATTTAGCTGCCTTAAGGTTTAAATGAAATTATTAAGGATTTTTAGAAATCAATATTTTTGGTTGTTAATTATTTTATTTTTAGGTCTATTAGCAAGGCTTTATAAAATTGACTCCCCGATTGCTGATTGGCATTCCTGGAGACAGGCAGATACTGCTGCAGTAACAAGGAATTTTGTAAAATCTGGCTTTAATCCGTTAATACCTAAATATGATGATATGTCAGGGGCTGCAGAAAATCCAATTGCTAACCCTAACACCTTTAGATTTGTGGAATTTCCCATTTATAATATTGTCACCTACCCTTTTTACTTATTTTTTGGAGTAGAAGATAAATATTCCCGCTTGGTATCGAGCCTGTTTTCTTTAGGCAGTGTTATTTTTTTGTTTTTCATATGCAAAAGATATTTAGATAAATGGAAAGCTTTGTTTACTGCATTGATATATACATTGCTTCCTTTTAACATATTTTTCTCAAGGACAACTTTACCAGAACCAACTTTCTTGTTTTTTGCTTTAGGAATGATGTACTTTGTTGACTGCTGGATTTGGGAAAACAAGAAAGCTTTTGGGTTTTGGGCATTTGTTTTTACTGCTATAGCCTTTTTGATAAAACCCTGGGCTGTCTTTTTTACGCTGCCTTTAATTTATTCTATTTTTATTAGATATAAATTTAATATTCCCAAAAAATTCTACTTGCTTATCTTAGCTTTTTTACCATTTATATTTTGGAGGATGTGGATTTTACAACAACCCCAAGGCATACCTGCGGCAAGCTGGCTAATGAATAGTGATAATATCCGTTTTAGGCCTGCTTTTTGGTGGTGGTTGGTTTAAGTTGGTTCTGGTAAAGTTGTCCTTGGCGTTACAGGATTTGTATTATTTGTAATAGGATTACTTATTAAGCCAAAAAATGGAAATTATTTTTTTCACATCTGGTTTTTATCTATGTTTTTGTACTTTTCAATTTTTGCAACAGGAAACATCAGACACAATTATTACCAGTATATTTTTGTACCGGTAGCTGCCGTATTTTTAACTTCAGGTTTTATCAATTTAATTTTAGGAGTTAGGGATTTTTTGCCGAGGGTTTGGACAATAATTATAGCATTACTGTTTTTACCGCTTGCTTTCTATTTTAGCTGGATTATAGTACGCGGGTTTTATCAAATTAACAATCCTGTTATTATTGAAGCAGGTAAAAGGGCGGATCAAATTTTACCCAAAAATGCTATTGTAGTTGCTCCTTATAATGGGGATACAGCTTTTTTATATCAAACAAATAGATCCGGTTGGCCTGTGACGGCCTTACCTCTTGTTGAGTTAGTTGCGGATTACGGGGTAACGCATTTTATCTCCACAACAAGAAATGATAAAACTAATTGGGTATTACGTCATTTTCAAATTTTAGAAGATAATCCAAGATTTATAATTACTAATCTGACCCAAATAACCAATAGTTTAGATAAGGATCCAGAGCCTTGAAAATATTAATGTTGACACCGTATCTCCCATACCCGCTTTTAACAGGCGGACAAACCAGATCTTATAATTTAATTAAAAGATTATATACTTTAGGACACGAAATTACTCTCTTCTGTTTGGTAAAAAATGATAACGACAGACAATATGTTGGACAATTACAGAAATTTTGTAAGGAAGTAAGAGTTTTTAATAGGTCCCAAAAACCTTGGACTGTTGAAAATATTTTAAAGACTGGATTTAGTCGATACCCCTTTTTAGTGATGAGAAATTGGGCAAAGGGAGAGAAGAGTGTAATTGAACAAAAAATTAAAGAAGAAAAATTTGATTTAATTCATGCAGAAACTTTTTATGTAATGCCACACATTCCTAAGACTTTAATACCGATACTTTTAGTAGAACAGACTATTGAGTATTTAGTTTACAGTCATTTTGCTAATGAATTTAAAATACCTTTCATAAGGCCGCTTTTGCATATTGATGTTGCAAAAATGAAATATTGGGAGCTTAAATATTGGAAAAGAGCAAAAAAGGTTGTGGCAATGTCAAAGGAAGATAAAAAGACCATGGTCAAACAAATACCTGGACTTGATGTTGATATTGTGCCAAACGGAGTAGATAGTGATTTTTTTAGTAAAGCGGTGGCTAGCCGATCAAAGGTACCGATCGTGCTTTACCTGGGAAATTTTACCTGGTTACAAAATAGAGAAGCAGTGGATGTTTTAACTAAGAAAATCTGGCCCAAAATTAAAAATAGATTACCTGCAGCAAAACTTTGGATTATTGGCAAGGATGCGAAAAGTTTTTTTGCGAAGCTTGCGTCTGACGATATAAAAGTTGAAGAGGTTTTAGACGTTAGGACAGCTTATCAAGAAGCTTCTGTGTTGGTTGCTCCAATTTATGGAGGAGGAGGAACCAGGTATAAAAATTTTGAGGCATTTGCATCGGGGTTGCCAGTTGTGACTACTTCGATAGGTATTAGAGGAACAGATGCAAATGATGGAGTAGAAGTTATTATCGCCGATCAACCTGATGATATTGCCAATGCAGCTGTCAAATTACTTACAGATCAGAAGTTGTATAAAGATATCGCTCAAAATGCCAGAAGAATGGTAAGAGATAAATATGATTGGGATCCTATTGCAAGAAAATTGAGCGGGATCTATGAAAATTTAGGTAAAAAAGCATGAGTAACTACAGGATAGTAATAGACGCAAGAATGTTCCAGCAATCAGGAATAGGCAGATATATCAGGAATTTAATTACTAAGCTGCAGCTTATTGATAAAGATAATGAGTATTTTATCCTTCATCTAAAAGATGATTATGATAATTTAAAATATCAAAATAATTTCCAAAAAATTTTGGCAAACTTCCGCTGGTACGGGTTAGAGGAGCAAGTTAAATTGCCAAAATTGCTAAATTCTTTAAAAGCAGACCTAGTTCATTTTCCCCACTTTAATATCCCGATTTTTTTTAAAGGTAAGTTTGTTGTTACTATACATGATTTGATCCATAGACATTTTAGTACTAAAAGAGCAACAGCCCATGGTCCAATTGTTTATAAATTAAAGCAGTTAGGATATAAGAAGGTTTTTAAAGAAGTTTTAAAAAAATCAGAAAAGATACTTGTTCCTTCCCGATTTGTGTCGGAAGAATTAATCAATAGTGAGAGTGTTGATAAAAATAAAATAATAGTTACCCATGAGGCAGTTGATGATAAATTAATCACTTTAATAAATGAAAATAAAATTGTTGAAGACTTCCCTTCCCCGTATATTTTTTATGTAGGAAATGCCCACCCCCACAAGAATGTTGAAGGATTGATAAAAGCTTTTTTGAAAATTAAGGAAAAGAATGGAAAATTAAAATTAATTTTGGCAGGACATGACCATTATTTTTGGCAAAAAGTAAAATCTGAATTTAAAGATGGAAGCATTATTTACAAAGGAAAAATTTCTGATGAGCAGTTAGTGGAGTATTATAAAAATGCCAGATGTTTTGTGATGCCTTCTTTTGAAGAGGGATTTGGAATACCAATTTTGGAGGCTATGGCTTGTTCGTGTCCCGTGGTATCATCCAATGCAGGCAGTTTGCAGGAAATTGGCGGGTTGGCAACTTTGTATTTTGATCCGGCAAATATTGATGATATGGCGGATAAAATTTTTCAGGTCTTAAACGATGAAAAATTACGGCAAAGTATGATTGAAAAAGGTTTGCAAAGGTATAAAGAGTTTAGTTGGGATACGCTGGCTAAAAAAACTTTGGGAGTTTATTTGCAGTCCGTATAGTATTTATGAAAGTTGCTATTGTTCATGATGATTTAGTTCAATGGGGTGGAGCAGAAAGAGTATTATTGGGACTTTCTGAAATTTATCCTGACGCCTCTATTTATACATCAGTTTTTGATTATGATAATAAGATTTTAAAAAAGCAATTTAGTCAAAAGAAAATTATCACGTCATTTTTGCAAACTATTCCAGGATGGAAATCGATGTATAAAATTTTATTACCGTTTTATCCGATTGCTTTTGAGCAGTTTGATTTTTCGCAGTTTGATTTGGTGATTTCCCATACTACCAGATTTGCCAAGAGTATAATTACTAAACCTCAAACGAAACATATTTGTTATTGTCATACGCCGCCAAGGTTTTTATGGCATTTTTCAGGTAGGAACAATTATGGTTTGGGAGAATTGTTACTTAGTAATTTGAGAATTTATGATGTTATTTCAGCCAAAAGAGTAGATTATTTTTTAGCCGGTTCTAAAAATGCCCAAGGAAGAATTAGAAAAGTTTATGGGGAGGAATCACAAATAGTCTATCCTTTTGTTGATTTAAGCAGATTTTCCTCTGTTGAAAGATTTGACGGAGGGTATTTTGTAGCATTGGGTAGACCAAGTAAATATAAAATGTTTGATTTGATAGAAAATACCTGTAAAAAAATGGGAGCGGAACTAAAAGTGATTAAAGGTGGATTGGAGGATGGGAGAGTGGTGCAAGTTTTGGCTGGTTGTAAAGCATTAATTATTGCTGGTATTGAGGATTTTGGGTTAACAAGTCTTGAGGCTCAAGCTTTGGGTAAACCTGTAGTGGCATTTAAGGCTGGTGGAGTTTTGGAGACTGTTATTCCTGGTAAAACAGGAATTTTTTTCGAAGAACAAACAGAGAACAGTTTGACTCAAGCACTGCTTAAGTTAAACGAAATTTTGATTAATCCTCAGGACGGTAAAGAAAATGCAGCAAATTTTAGCAAAGAAAATTTTATAAAAAACTTTCAGCAGACAGTTGCTTCTTTGTTGTACACTAAATAAGCATGCCGTACACTCTTTTAAAAAGGTTAACAGATATAATCGGATCCTTACTGGGATTAATTATCTTATCCCCATTATTGTTGTTGGTATCTTTAGCCATCAAACTTGATTCGCCTGGTCCTGTTTTAGCTGATACTCCAATGAGAACTGGTAAAGATGGTAAGTTATTTAAAATATACAAATTCCGCTCCATGGTACAAAATGCCCATGAAATTTTAGAGAAGAACCCGAAGCTTTTGGAAGAATATAAAAAGAATAGTTATAAAATATTTAACGATCCCAGAGTAACAAGGGTGGGAAAAATAATCAGGAAATATTCTATTGATGAATTTCCCCAATTTTTTAATATCCTAAAAGGAGAAATGAGTTTGGTGGGTCCTAGAGCTTATTATCCATACGAGCTGGAGGAACAACAAGAAAAGTATCCCCAATCCAAAAAATATGTTAAAGTTATTTTATCAGGAAAACCGGGGCTTACCGGAGTTTGGCAGGTGACAGGCAGATCTGAAATTAATTTTGATAAAAGGGTTAAAATGGATGCCGGTTATGTCATCAAAAAATCAATTTGTTATGATTTCTTAATCATGATCAAAACTATTCCGGCAGTTATATCAGGAAGAGGGGCAGTTTAAAATTTTACAAATTTATTTATGAAGTTTGCGAACTTAAATAAAAAATTAGATTATAAAAATGGACGGTCAAAAAAGTCCTCGGATGCAATAAAGAGGTTTGTGGTGATCTTTATTATAGTAATATTTGCCCTAGTTATTCCTTTATTTTTTGCTTATCAAGGTTTAAAAGGAGCTTTATCTCATGGGAAAAGCCTGGCTGATGCATATAAGCTTCAGCAGTTTGATAACTTAAAAAGTGAGATTTTATCTACAAGAAATGGTTTACAGACAGCCAATTTTTCTTTGAATTTCCTGTTTTGGTTACGGATTATTCCGGTTGCAGGAGGATATTACTTAGATGCGAAAAAATTAGTGGATGCCGGAACAGAGGAGTTAACTGCATTAAGTACCATTATTTCTAATTTAGATGGAGATAAGGAGCAACTACGTTTTGATGGCCATCCAAAGAGCGGTCCGGAAAGAATTACCCAAATGCTAAATCTTTTAGATAAATCGCTTCCCTTATTGGACAAAGTGGAAGGTAATTTAATAAAGGCTTCTGAATTGGTTAAGGATATTGATACAAATAAGTATCCTGATAAGGTTGGTGGAAAAAAACTAAAAACAAATCTTAAGATTGCTAAAAATTTCATAATGGGAGCGGCGGTTGCGGTTAAAGATGGGAAAGAAGCTTTGAAGTTGGCGCCTCAAGCTTTGGGAGTAGGATCATCTAAAAACTATTTATTACTTTTCCAAAATGATAAAGAAATACGTGCTACTGGCGGATTTATGACAGCTTTTGCTACTTTAACTTTAAACAATGGGCAAGTGCAGTCTACAACCTCTGATGATATTTACAGGCTTGATGAAAAACTTCTGAACGTTTGTTTAACCAAA
This sequence comes from Actinomycetota bacterium, assembly GCA_023379515.1. The sequence goes on along the minus strand of JAMCQQ010000131.1, from coordinate 20 downwards.
ATTTGTCCTTTTCCCCTTTT
>JAMCQQ010000130.1 GCA_023379515.1 Actinomycetota bacterium | reverse complement strand
AAGTTTATATACAGTAAAAAGAGTGGCGTTTTCGACAGTAAAGGCCGTATGAATTGTATTTCTTAAAATATATTCCATTCTTGGACCTGAATATTTATCTGAATAGATTTTATGAAATAGAGAAATTATGCTTTCTGTAATAAACTCTTTTTCTCGTAATGCGTCTTCTTCATTTAGTCCCTTAGATAATTCCAATAGATTTACACCCACAGGATATGAAATATCATCTAGGTTAAAATAGATAACGTCTTTTATTCTGTTCTTTGGGATAAGTGGTAAGACTTTTTCTATTAAATCTCCGTGAGGATCAATTACGCAAAGTCCTTTCCCGTTTTGCATATCCTGATTAATCATTGATAAAAGCATGGTAGATTTTCCGGTTCCGGTTGCACCGATTATATACATATGTCTTCTTCTTTCTTCCTCACTTAATCCTATTTTTGTCGTTGATCCGCCATATGAATTTTGAGCAAAAGTAATATTAAAATCACTGGCTCTTTTTAAAGAAACAGGAGCAGGTAATTGTTTACTGTGAAGCTTGACAATATTTTCTGTTTTTGTAGTACTGGTAAAGGGAAAATGATAAATATCTCCTACTTCTGATGAAGAAAGAATAGGATTTGCAAAAAAGGAAAGTAATCTATTAGTAAATTGGAAAGTTTTTAGTTTCCTAAATAGTTTTAAAATTAAAAACTTTTTAGGTCTTAAAGATTGATATTCTGAATTAGTAAAATTAGATAAAGAAGATACAAAACCTTTTTGTTTTTGTCTTGCATCTTTTGCATTTTGGCAAAGCACGAAAAAGCGGATACTAGTTGTAAATAGTTGTTGATCTAATTTGTTTTTTACAATATCTTCCAGTTCCTTTTGATATGGATTATTATTCTTTTTACTTGTGTTGCTAAAAGGAAGAGAGGGTAATGGCCCTTGTTCTCCACGAGACATTAAAAATATAAATATTCCAACTGGCAGCATTAATAAATATATAAATACGAAAAGAATAGATTTAATTGTAAAAGTTAGTACGCCCGTAACAGACAGTTGATGATGCATTTGCCTTAATCCGTTTACAAGATCTTTGTTTTGAGAAATCATATTTTTAATTTTTCTGTATCCTCTTAGATTCCTTTTATTAATAGGAGAAGTAATTATTTGAAAAGAAATAAGCTCGTTATCCATTAGTTTTGTCATATTGCCTGTAATATATGCAATAGGATCATATTCGTCTAATATCTCCTGTTTTTTAAGTGGGAAAGCAAAATGATTGTTAAGTTTAAATTCTCTGATTCTGAATTTTTCTGGATTTAAACTGTCTGTTAAGTAATCTGTTGTTTCATTAATACTAATGCCCGGCAGATATGAAAGTAATGTTTTTTTAAGTAAATCTACATCTTCTTTATATACTCTTATTAAATATCTGATTCCATCTGTTCTGGTTGAAACAATTTCAAACGAATATGTTTTTGAAAAGTTAATAAGTCTTTCAAAGTATGATTTTTGAGTTGTTAAATTGTGAATGAGATTAAATAATTGAGAAGTTGCAAAAGCTGTTTGTTCTGTTTTACTAAGGGGCTTAACCTCTAAAATTGCATATTCTTTCTTAAGATTCAGATAAATTTTTAAAAGTTTTAGAGCAATGAATGTGAGGATAACAAAAAAGGATATAGCAAGAAACGAAATTATATATGGATAAAGAAAAGAAAAATTTAAAACAAAGGGAAGTTTAAGAGTAGGCAATTCACCAAACAAATTCTTTATAATTTTAACCAAAACTAAGTTGTTAATAAAGTCAGTTATGCTCTGACCGGATGAATTCATATTGTTATAGGGGCAGAATCATTAACGAGGCAGTATTTGTGAACGATCTTAGCACAAAGACAAGATAAAATAAAGCTTTTACTCCTTGACAACTATCATTATTTTGATATAAACTATTAATATATTGATAGTTTATTTATTATGCAAACTTCAGAATTGCAACCACTAACTTCAAATCAAGAAACATTAAATTCTACTTTGGTTAAATCCTCAATATGCCCATCTATAAATTTTCAGTCAAATCAGCAAGGAGTTTATGACCAGCTAAACCAATTATTTAATGAGCATGATAAACAGCAAAAAGAAATTCTAGAAGCAAGAGAAATTTTAGGTGATAGTGCAAAAGATTTAACTGATAGCCAAGTATTCGATCTAGTAAACGAAGTTCAATACCTTGTTGATTCTTGGCTGGAAGAATACGAGAGAAAAGTTTTTGATGGTAAGACACTTGATGAATTATTAAATCTAGTATCATGAATATACAACCAGCCTTTTCCCCTATACAGAAAGCAAATAAAGCAGTTATTTATATTAGGGTTTCTTCTGAAGAACAAGTTGAGAACTTTTCATTAAAAACTCAAGAAGAAATTTGCAGAAGAGATGCCAAGTATAAAGGGTATGAAATTGATCAAGTCTTTAGAGAAGAAGGCAAATCTGCGAAGACAATTCTTGGTCGACCAGAACTTCTAAAAATGCTTGATTATTGCCGGAAAAATAAAAAGGATATTCAAGCAGTATATGTATACCGCTTAGACCGATTATCAAGACAAACTTCTGATTATTTTTCCGGCAATAATCAAGCATTTTTAGAAGTTCTGGTCGACCAAGAATTGTCTTCGCAGATTTGCCTTCTTCT
>JAMCQQ010000129.1 GCA_023379515.1 Actinomycetota bacterium | reverse complement strand
TATCCATAAGCATATTCAAATACTTTTCTCCGATTGCATTATCAAATTTTGCTGCAAGAAGTCTTATCCTGAAGAAAACAAATATAATAGGCCTTATAGTAGCTGACCTGGAAAATCCATTTTTTTCAAGATTAACAAGAGGCGTAATTCAAACTGCAGAAAATGATAATTACAACATTATCACATGTGAATCAAAATTTGATAATGCAATCGGAGAAAAGTATTTGAATATGCTTATGGATAGAGGTGTTGATGGGCTTATTTTGGCAAATTTAAATATCAGTAACAATACAGTAAATGAACTACATAGAAGAAGAATACCTTTTGTTTTATTAACCTGCAAAGTAGATATGCCTGATGTAAACTATGTTATTTCAGATGACTTCCAGGGAGGAAAATTAGCAATAGAGTATATTATTAAATTAGGGCATAAAAATATAGCTTTTTTAAAAGGCCCGGATGTATCTTCTGCAAATGCAAGATTATCAGCATACAAAGAAGAAATGAAAAAAAATAATTTAGATATCAGGGATTATTTTATTTCTGAAGCTGTTTCCGATCAGGGTAACGGCCGTAAAATTACTTTAAAATTACTTAAAACACACAAAGATATTACAGCAATAATAGCAGTAAATGATTTTGTTGCAATAGGAGCACTTGAAGCTATTCAGGAACTTGGATTGTCTGTACCTGATGATGTTTCCATAATTGGTTATGACGATATAAATATAACAAAATTATTGAGAGTTCCCCTGACAACTATACATTATCCTAAATATACATGCGGTGTAATTGCTACCAAAATGCTTTTAAATATTTTAAACAACGAAAGTTCAGAAATAAGAACAAAAGTAACTCTTAAAAATAAATTAATAATAAGAAAGTCTTGTGCCCAAATAAATTAAAAATCTATTATATTTTTTTAATTCATTATTAATAAAAGGGAGGTGAAAATTAAATATAAAATCCTGATTATTTAAAAGAGAGGGAGGTGATTATTATATCTAAAATAATAGAGAGATTTATTTATTAAAGAATTTTTTATCTGTGAGCACAGTCCAAAATATTAACAAATAAATCTCATATGTTATCTTATCAAATTTTCACTTATTTTAAAGGAGAAATAAATGAATAAAAGTTTATGGAGATTATCGATTGTAATTATTTGCACGCTATTGTTAGTATCTATATCTCTGTCTAGTTGTAAGACATCAGGAAAGACAACAGCTTCAACTACGGCAGCAGAAACAACTGCAGTTGAAACAACAGCAGTAGCTGAAACCACAGCAGCAGAAACAACTGCAGGCAGTGATGGAGTAACAGAAATTATCATATATTTGGTACCCTTCGGAAACAAGCCTTATGAAAATCTGTGGTGGGATATGATTGCAGAATTTGAAAAGTTAAATCCAGACATAAAAGTAAGAGTCTGGCTGGATGGGAATAATGCATATCGTGACAAAATAAAACTTTTAATTGCAGCAAATGACTTACCTGATTTAAGCGTATCCTGGGGACCTGGTTACGTTGAGCCCGCAATTAAGAATGGAGCTGTACAGGATTGGGCTACTTATTTAAACGAGGATCCTGAATGGAAAAATAAAATTTCGCCAGCTGCGCTGAAATCACAAAAAAGAAATGATTTTGAAGTAGCTGTTCTGCCAATTCCCGGAAAGGCTATAGGATTAGGACTTTGGGTAAATACTGAGTTGCTTTCAAAATACGGGCTTGAAATACCTCAGACTTTTGAAAGCTGGCTGGAACAAATAAAAATCCTGAAGAAAAATGAAATAATCCCGATTGCCTATGGAGCAAAAGATTTATGGTCAACCTGGGCTTTCAATGTATTTCTCAGAAGATATGCTGGAGGGGAAAATGCAACAGAGAAATTTGATAATATTTTAGCTGGAAAGGAAAAATTTAATAATCCGGATTTTCTAAAAGGATTAAATCATTTGAAAGAACTTGCAGACACGGCAGCTTTTTCTCCTAATGCAGCAACTATCGGATATGCACAGGCTCAGCAGCAATTTTTCAGCGGGGAGGCAGCTTATATAAATACAGGTACCTGGGAAACTCCAATGTTTTATGAACAACTGGGCGACAAAATTAAATTCATACCTGTACCTGCATTTTCAGATGCAATAGACAACAGCCTGTCGTTTGAAGTTACTTATGGCGAGGGCTGGCAATTAAGTTCAAAAACTCAAGGCAAAAAACTGGAAGCAGTTTTAAAATTTTTAAAATGGTTGCCTAGTCCTGAGAATGCTCAAAAGTTTGTAGATATCAGTGAGCTAACTGCATTTAATGTCGATGCCGACCTTTCAAAGATGGTCATACCTCAACAGGAGAACGTAAAACTACTTAGAGAAGGAAGCGTTCTTCCTGGACAAATAGAAGCTTTTATGCCCGGTTCTTTTACGGGACTATATAACGAGACCATGACAAATGTAGCTCTTGGGCTTGTCTCTCCTGAAGAAGCAGTAAGTCTATTTGATGAGTGGTACGAAAGGGAGTATGCAAAGTAATTTTTTTAAATTTTAATCAATTACTAAAATTATAAAAAAACAGTCAGTTATTTTAAAAACAGTAGGATGCAAGCTGCAAGCTATACAGGCAAGCATCCTACTAAAAAAGAAAATAGTTATGAGAAACAAAAGATTTTTATATTTATTAGTTTTTCCGGCATTACTTATTTATACTGTTACCTTAGTAGCGCCTGTCTTAGCGGTTATCCCTTACAGTCTTTATAAATGGGATGGAATCACAGCTGCAAGATTTATAGGTTTAAAAAATTTTTTTTTAATATTATCCGATAAAGTTTTCTATACTTCTTTGTTAAATACGCTGATAATTGTTGTTGTTTCACAAATAGTTATGTTACCTCTAAGCTTTGGTATTGCGGTTTTGTTAAGGAGAAATTTTCGGGGAAATTCATTTTATAAAACTGCAATATTCCTTCCAATAATTGT
>JAMCQQ010000128.1:1069-3508 GCA_023379515.1 Actinomycetota bacterium | reverse complement strand
ATTTCCTAAGATATTCTAAAAATATTATTTTTTTAAATTTTTTATCGTCAAAAAAGCTTTTTATTTTATAGGTTATACTCAACCAAGAAATTGTGACCTTTATAGAGAATTAAGAAATGCAGGATTCATATTATCATTAAGAAAACCTGTCAATCGTCTAGAAAATGGGGGTATCAAAATTAAAAGCAAACGTTGATTCTAACCTTATTGCACACTCTTTAATAAAAATAACTAATTATGATAAATCAGTTATTGTTGCCGGGGATGGGGACTATTATTTTCTTTCAAAGTATTTATTAAGGAATAATAAGTTATTAAAAATAATTTTACCAAGCAAAGCTTGCAGCTCAAGTCTTTATAGAAATAATTTTTTTAGGCAATATTTGGTATACCTTGATAATATGAAAAATCAATTAGAGAAATAAAAAAGATAGGCGTCTTACGAGGCCTATCCATATTATCCAGTAAGATTTTATAGCCATCTAAGTCAAATGTCAACTTGAATAATCTAACAACATATGTCTAATATTATATCAAATTAAGTTTTTAAAAGTGTACTGGTGTCGGAAGGGGGACTTGAACCCCCACGAACTAAAGCGTTCACAAGGCCCTCAACCTTGCGCGTCTACCAATTCCGCCATTCCGACAGATTTCCTAAGATATTCTAAAAATATTATTAATTAATGTCAATTAAAATCGGCTTGAACTTATTGATTTGACAATGTCAATATCTTTTATTTTTTTAAAATCAACTTGAACTGTTTGCCAGTTAAAAGTCATGAATTAAACAGGTAATATTTATAGGTTTAATCTTATTATTTTTCTTTAGGCTTGAGACATATTGCAAGATGTTCCCATAAATCTCCCTGTTTTACTATCAAACCAAGGTCTTTGCTGGAGCTTATATCTTCCATCAGATTTAAATCTGATGGGATACTCAGGATATCAATGGTACCATCTCTTAACATATTTATAAGATAATTTATATCTGAATTAAAAATAAACTTAATGCTGTCTATTTTTGGTTTTTCACCAGAATAATAATCATTCCTTTCAAGTAAAATATATTCACCTTTTACCCATTCTTTCAGTTTATAGGGGCCAGATCCAAAGATATCGTTTTCAAAGATGGAGCCAATGCCGTTGTCTTTGAGCATTTTTTCAGGGAATATAAATTTGAACAAATCTTTCCAATTATCATCATATTCATTGAATGTTACCGAAAACTCCATACTATCTATAGCTGTTATTTCTTTGATATTTTTATATCTTTCATCAGAAGCAATAATAGATTCATCTCTCTTTATAGCATTAATTGTTGCAACTACATCCTGCGCCGTAATTGGTGTCCCATCCTGCCAGAATATTTTATCTTTTAGTTTAATCTTCTGCTTTAGCAGATAATCGCTGGCAGCAGTCTTACCACCAACACTTTCACCACCGGAAACAATTTTATCCACAAGCAACGATGTATAATCTCCATTCTGATTTAATTCCCACAAACCTTTAACAACCAACCCAGTGATATATGTCTTGTAAATACTGTCTGAAATGAAAGGATTTAAAGTATAAGGTTCCTGCTCATAACCAACAATTATGCTTTTTGCATCTTCTTTCGAATCTTTTTTAGGATCAGATACGATATTTACCTTTTCTATGTTCTTCAAAAAATTGCCATTGACAGTATCCAAATCAATATTTTGAATTTTTTTATTATAAGCAACTGCAAAGACCCTGCTGAAAAGAGGTAATATTACAGCATCTTCCGCAATGGTTTTTTGCAGCTGAGCTGATAATTCAACTTTGTTTATCCCATTATCACCACTGTATAATTTATTAAGCAACTCATCAGATTTAGGATTGCTATACCAGTAGAAATTATTGCAGTTCTTATTCTTTTCAGTCTCCATAGGAGGAATTTTATTTGAATTGAAGTAATTCGCAAGAATATCAGTGTCCGGAGTATAAAGAGCCCATAATCCTAATTCGAAATTCCCATTTTTCACATAATCAAGATACCATTGCTTTGAATCTTTACTTGTAACCCATATCTTAATACCTATTTTATCCAAATCTTCTTTTATGTAATCAATGATTAATTTTCTTGACTGACTGTCAGCATTTGCACCTATGATCAGATATAACGGATTATTATTATCATAACCAGCGATCTTTAAATAACTTTTTGCTTTTTCTACATCATAGTTATATTCATCCCAGGCAGGGCTGTAATATATGGAATCTTTTTTGAACAAACTATTCAGCACTTCTCCATATTTTCCCAGCAGAGAATCCACTATCCTTTTTCTATCGATTGCATGAAAAATAGCTTTTCTGATATTGATATCTTCAAGTGGGTTTATATTCTTCTGTTTGTTTTTTAAATTAAAAAAGTATCCCTCGCTGTTTATATCTGATGCCTGGCCAGAAGTTTCAACT
>JAMCQQ010000128.1:0-1059 GCA_023379515.1 Actinomycetota bacterium | reverse complement strand
GTGCTGAATAGTTTGTTCAAAAAAGAGGTTTTTGCTGCAGTTTCGGTACTCAGACCTAATTTTCCAAAGCTGCAGGCACTTAAAAGACTGAAAATTATAAATAAGATAACAATATAAAATAATATTAATAATGCTAATTTTTTTTTGCTTGTCCTGGAATCTATTTTCTTGATATGCATATTATCTTATATTCCGTTTACTGTTCTAAATTGGTTTTCCTGCAAAGAAACATGCAGCAAGATGTTCTTCTGTATTTTCTGAATAATTTTTTAGTTGCGGCTCTTCAATACTGCAAATATCCTGTGCATTTGGACATCTGGGGTGGAACCGGCACCCGCTTGGCGGATTTATGGGACTTGGTATATCACCTTGAATTATTATTCTTTTTCTCTGTCTCTCAAGCCGAGGATCAGGTATTGGAACTGCAGACAAAAGTCCCATAGTATAAGGATGGAGAGGCTTTTTATATAAGTCTTCACTTTTTGCAACCTCAACAATCTTTCCTAAATACATTACACCAACTCTATCACTGACATGCTTTACGACTGAAAGGTCATGGGCAATGAATAAATAAGTTAAATCAAATTCTTTTTGCAGGCTTGACATAAGATTTAAAATTTGAGCTTGCACCGAAACATCAAGCGCAGATACAGGTTCGTCACATAAGATTATTTTAGGAGTTAATGCAAGAGCCCTTGCGATCCCAATTCTTTGACGTTGCCCCCCGCTGAATTCATGCGGGTATCTGTTAATATGTTCGGGATTAAGCCCGACAACTTTAAGAAGATTCTTAACTCTTTTTGTTCTCTCATGCCTGTTACCTACATTATGGATTTCATATGGCTCGCCAACTATATCTCCAACTGTCATCCTTGGGGAAAGGGATGCATACGGGTCCTGAAAAATAATCTGGATCTCCTTCCTTATCTTAAACATTTTCCTGTTCGAAATCTTAAATATATTGATATTCTTATAAATTACTTCTCCCCCGGTTGGATTTGTAAGTCTTAATATTACTCTTGCCGTTGTAGATTTTCCGCATCCGCTTTCGCCAAGGAT
>JAMCQQ010000127.1 GCA_023379515.1 Actinomycetota bacterium | reverse complement strand
ACTTATTATATATTTATTTAATAATACGAAAGAAAATAGCAGGTTTGGTTTTACGGTCAGCAAAAAGGTTGGAAACGCCGTTATTCGCAACAAAATTAGAAGAAAGCTAAAAGAGATATGCCGGCTGAACTGTTCAAAGATTAAAAAGGGGTTTGATGTAATAATTATTGCCAGGCCTGCTATTTTCTTTCGTATTATTAAATAAATATATAATAAGTCTCCTGTCCGCAAATGAGCGCCCAAGATTATAAACCTTTCGGAATTCCTTATTTTTCTTTAGACGATAAACTTTTTCTTTCATTATTCCTATTTTATCCATATCGTTATAACCCTATACCGTACTAACAGTCCGCAGATAGATTAAAAGGCCACAAACAAGCGGCCTTATGCGGATAAACTCTTTCTCCCTTTCAAACGACGTCTTTTAATAACATTTTGTCCGGTCGTTGTTTTCATTCTTTTTAAAAAACCGTGAACCCGTTTATGCTTTCTGTTTTTGGGTTGATAAGTTCTTTTCATTTCAGGGCCACCTCCTTATAATAACATAAACCATTATTTGCCTTGAGACATACACACAAAATTATATATTAATTAAAAATAACCGTCAAGGGAAAAACCATCTTTTTATTTATTGATAAAGGTGGTGAAATTTGTTATTATTATAATACCATCTCTGAAAATTGTTATTCTGGGGATAACATGTGTATAAATATGTGGTTTTCTAAAAAGTTTACCATTTAAAAAAAATGGTTTTTCTTATTGCATTTTTTAGCTAGTTATCCCCAAAAAACAATATTAAATGAGCATATATATTTTTATGTGGACATCTTGTGGATAATATTGTTGGGCCCTTACTTTCTATTATTTTTTCATCTTTTCTATCTTTTTAAATTATATTCTAAATTATTTTTTATTTTTTTATCAACCTTAGAAACGCACGGCTTTGCACTAATTATAAACTGCCGCGTTTAATGCCCCCACTGGTTTGTGAATATCTATGATGGTTTTACATACTACTTGTGGATAACTTTTAAATATCTAGGAGGAAATTCTATGTTGGATTTGGAGATCTCCGAATTATGGCAAAAAACTCTTTTACTCATCGAAAAACAAGTTAGTAAACCATCATTTGAAACCTGGCTCAAATCAACAACCCCTACTAAATTCTATAATGAAACACTTATCATTGAAGTACCCAATGAATTCGCCAAAGACTGGCTGGAAAGCCGTTACTCAGATATGATTAAAATGGCTTTAAATAAACTTCTGGAACGGGAAATAAGCGTATCTTTTGTTTTACCTAATTATAATAATATAGATATTCCTGATTCTTTTCAGCAATTAGCCGCTTCCTTACCAAAAAATAATTATCAAGGGGAAGAGGTACAGACCACCAGTTTAAACCCCAAATACACTTTTGACACTTTTGTCGTCGGCAACAGCAACCGTTTTGCTCATGCCGCTTCCCTGGCTGTGGCAGAAGCTCCGGCTAAAGCATACAACCCACTGTTTATATACGGCGGAGTAGGACTTGGCAAAACCCACCTGATGCAAGCCATCGGACATTACATTTTAGATAACAAAAAAAGTACCAAAGTTGTTTATGCTTCTTCCGAAAAATTCACCAATGAGCTTATTAACTCCATCCGGGATGACAAAACCGTTGAATTTCGCAATCGTTACCGCAACATGGATATTCTTTTGATTGATGATATCCAGTTCCTGGCCGGCAAAGAGAGGACTCAGGAAGAATTTTTCCATACTTTTAATGCTCTTTATGAATCAAATAGACAGATTATTATTTCCAGTGACCGACCGCCTAAGGAAATTCCCACACTGGAAGATCGCTTGCGCTCCAGATTTGAATGGGGACTCATTACCGATATTCAACCACCGGACTTAGAAACCAGAATCGCAATATTAAGAAAGAAAGCAAAACTGGAAAACCTTCAGGTACCCAATGATGTCATGGTTTATATCGCCAATCGTATCCAATCCAACATCAGGGAATTGGAAGGCGCACTAATCAGAGTTATGGCCTATGCCTCCCTAACCAATAACCAGATTACTCCGGATTTAGCCGGCGAAGCATTAAAAGACATTTTAACAGATGTGAATATTGAATTTCATAAGGGTAATAGTGATGCTGAGAATGAAGAGGATAAGGGATTTATAAAGATAGTAGCGATGGATTCGAGTCAGACGATTTTGGTGCATTTGAAATTGGATGGAGGACGTTTTGAGTATTATAATTGTAAGAAGAGGTTGATAGTTGGAGTTAGTATGATGTATTTTCACAAGTTGATAAAGACTATATCAAATAATAATGATTGTTTAACTTTATATATTGCGGATAATGATATTAATAAATTGGGAATAAAGATTGATAATAGTGATAAGAATAGTGTGACCCATTATAAGTTGAATTTGATGGATATAAAGTATGAGGAGGTGAATATACCACCACAGAAGTTTGAGAATACTATAGTTATGCCTAGTGATGATTTTCAGAAGATTTGTAAGGATATGAGTAATATGTGATGGAAATTATTACGATGGAAAAGAATTATTTGAAAATGCAACCGAATGTTTTGAACAATCATTCGACCCAAATAGAATGTGTAAAGAAAAATTCGGGAAATTGTCATTTGTTGATAGAATTATCTCAGATAATTGTAATCCCGGTTATATCAGAGCAGTATGTAAACATATTAAGCAATAATTTTTACTTTTTTAATAATAGAATTTGGAC
>JAMCQQ010000126.1 GCA_023379515.1 Actinomycetota bacterium | reverse complement strand
CGCCGGGGAAAAGCCTGCGTGTTTTTGAAATACCCATCATGGCCCTTAAAATTTTCCTTTATTGCTATCACGAAATTTTAGATGCTTCCATTATTTTTTGGATTTCATTGCCTTGAACAGATTTGCCATTTCTATCGCAGACAGAGCCGCTGCCCATCCTTTATTTCCAAGTCTTGTTCCTGCCCTCTCAATGGCCTGCTCAAGCGTGTCGGGGGTGATAACCCCAAAAGATACCGGTATGTTAAAATCAAGGGCGATCTTTGCTGAGCCTTTTATAACTTCACTTGCTATATAATTGTTATGTGATGTTTCTCCTTTCATTATGGAACCAAGACAGATAACCGCATCATATTTTTTTGATTCTGCCATTAATTTTACTGCTGAAGGAATTTCAAATGCTCCGGGCACCCATGCTACATCGATGTCTTTCTCTTCACACTCGTGCCTGTTCAAGCAGTCCATTGCTCCTTCAAGAAGTTTGCTTGTGATAAATTCATTGTACCTGCTTACCACTATGCCGAATCTCAACCCTTTAGCTATATAACCGCCTTCAAACTTACTCATGATTTCTCCCTTCTAATCAAGCATATGCTTTAATTTAGTTTTTTTTGTATTTAAATAATTTTTATTATTTTCATTTGGTTTAATTTTTATCGGGATCACTTTTGTTATTTTCAGCCCGTAACCTTCCAGCCCTATTATTTTTCTTGGATTGTTTGTCATAAGATGCACGGTTGTAAGTCCCAGATCCGACAAAATCTGGGCTCCTATTCCATAATCCCGCATGTCGGCTTCAAAACCCAGTTCCAGGTTTGCTTCTACCGTATCAAGGCCCTTTTCCTGAAGCTCATAAGCTTTCATTTTATTGCATAATCCTATTCCTCTGCCTTCCTGAGCCATGTAAAGCAGAACACCTGACCCATTTTCATTTATCATCTTAAGAGCGTTATCAAGCTGTTCGCCGCAATCACAGCGTTTAGAGCCAAAAGTATCTCCGGTAAGACACTGGGAATGAACCCGTACAAGCACATCTTTTTTACCATTAATATCACCTTTTACAAGGGCCACATGGGTTTCTGCTGCTGTTGCAGTTTCAGGATTGATTATTGTTCTGTAAGTTATAGCTTTAAAATTTCCCCACTTTGTCGGCATGTTCACTTCTGCAACTTTTTCGATTAACTTTTCTTTTCTTTTTCTATATCGTATTAATTCTTCAATAGTGATAATTTTTAAGTTAAACTTTTTAGAGATTTCTGCAAGGTCAGGCAGTAAGGCAATTTCTCCGTCATCCCTTATTATTTCACAAATGATACCTGCAGGGGTCAGACCAGCAATTTTAGTCAGATCTATTGCTGCTTCGGTATGACCGGCTCTTACAAGCACCCCTCCGCTGTGATATCTTAATGGAAAAATATGCCCGGGCATTAAAATATCCTCAGGCTTGGATTGCGGGTTTATGAAAGCCTTTACGGTTTTTACTCTATCCAGTGCAGAAGTACCGGTACCTTTCTTGGTTCTGGCATCAATTGACAATGAAAGTGGTGTGAAATCTTCAATAATGCCAAGCTCTTTAAGTCTTTTCTGCTCACATGGCAGGAAAATAAATCCCTTACCATGTGTCATAAAGAAATTCATGGATTCCACTGTAACTTTTTCTGCTGCCTGAAACAAAACCCCCTCATTGTCCTGCGACTTATCATCTACTATGATTATTATTTTTCCAGCTTTTATATCTGTGATTATTTCTTCAACTCTATGGAAAAATTTTTCGAAATCTTTATTTAAGAAATTCATATTTTATAAGCATCTCCCTCAGGCGGCTCTCTTTTTCTTCGGAATTTTCCATTTCAGGATTTTTAAGAAGCTGGCCGATGTAACGGGCTATCATGTCAACTTCTATATTCAAAAGTTCACCGGCTTTTTTAAATTTTAAATTTGTATTTTCAAATGTATGCGGAATTATGGCAAAAGAAACTAAATCCTTTTTTGACTCGGCAATTGTAAGGCTTATGCCATCAAGCGCCGCTGAGCCCTTCGGTGCCAGGAATGGAAAAAGATCCGGGGATGTTATTATATCAAGCTTATAAGCATTGCCTATTTTTACTATTCTTACTATTTTTGCAACACCATCAACATGTCCTGTTACAAAATGTCCGCCCAGCTTGTCAACGGCAGTTAATGAATCTTCCAGGTTTACAACTTCGCCGATTTTTGCATTCGCCAAAGTTGTAGAAGTAATGGTACTGTAAGAAATATCACAGTAAAAATGCTCACTATCAAAACCTGTAACGGTCAGACAGCAGCCATTTACGGCAATCGAATCTCCGATTTTCATGTCCTTTGTCAAAAGTCTGCATTCAATAACCAATTTTTTGTAATCTTTGAAATCCTCAATTTTACTTATTTTACCTGTTTCTTTTATTATTCCTGTAAACATTTGACATCCCTGTTTGAATTGTTTATTGAAGGATAAGCTACAATAATAATATCAGTATCGGCACTATTTTTTCCAGAACCAATTATTTTTTTTACTGTTTCGAAATTGATTCTTAATACATCATCAATCTTGTTTATATTAAGAACGGAGAACATATTAAAATTGCTGTCTCCGCCAATAATTTTGGGTGCCAGGAAGAAAATGAACTTATCAATGAGATTATTTTTTAAAAATTCAGTCACAAGAGTTGGGCCTGATTCGAGAAATACTGATGTTATTCCATAATCTGAGTATAGTTTTCCAAGGATTTCTTTCAAATCCAGCAGCAATGTCTTCTTATTTTCTGATTGATAGTTGTTTACTCTGATAATATCTATATTTTTTTGGGATAGATGGCCCGCCTTATAATCAAAGTCATCTTTCGAAATTTTATTGCTTGTAAAAACAATCGTCTTTATAAAGTTTGCGGTCATGACAATATTTGAATCAGGAGGCAGTTTTAATCCCGAATCCAGTATTACTCTGTAAAATTGCTTTCCTTTTTTGATATCTGGAAGCACAGTCGAAGCAAAATCTTCTTCATCATTTGAAATGTTATTTGCAATTAAAAATTTTTCTGCGTTCTTTCTGGGGTATAGCAGGGGGTCATCAACCAGAATGGTATTTATTCCTGTCATGATGCAGTCATATTCTTTTCTTATTTTTTGAACCATTTTTCGGGACCTGCCAGACGTGATCCACTTTGAATCTGAAGATTTGGCTGCAATCTTACCGTCAATGCTAGAAGCAATTTTACAGCAGATAAAGGGTGATGCTGCTATTATGTGCTTAAAAAAAATCTCGTTTTGTTTTTTAATTTCTTCCCCGAAAAGCCCTGCCCTTACCCTGATTCCTGCTTTTTTTAAAGCTTGGATTCCACTACCGTTTATCCTTGGATTAAAATCGGTACTCCCAATAACTATTTCTGCAAATCCATACTTTATTATTGAATCAACGCATGGGGGTGTTTTTCCATAAATAGTGCAAGGCTCTAATGTAACATACATGCTTGAATCTTTCAGTTTTGTCTTATCGCTGCAGGCATTGATGGCTTCTATTTCAGCATGCGGACCGCCGGCTTTTTTATGATAACCTTTTGAAATTATCGTGCCATCTTTTACTATTACTGCACCGACAACCGGATTCGGGCTAGTGTACCCCTTTGCTTTTTGGGCAAGGTTGATTGCCATCCTCATATATTTTTTATCATTTTCGGTAAATTTGTTTATATTATTATCTATCATATTCTTAACTTCTATTTATAACTGAGCTATTACCAATAACTAAACTATCACTTATAACAAAATCATCGCACACGCAAAGCTATCAGGGAAACACACCCCATTGAAAACAAAAAACCATGGAGAAAATCCATGGCTTAATTATAAAATTAAATAAGACATAAATTTTCTCCCATCCAGACTATGACTGTCGGTCTTAGAATTTAACTAAGTCAACCTATTATTGTATCTTTGACATCATATATAGGTTTGCGGACTTTACCGCCGGTAGGGAATTACACCCAACCTCGAAAACTTAAAGTTTTAATTTGATATTTAAATTTAAAAAGAACAATTACTTTGTAATGATGAATTATAACAGAAAATTTTTCTATTTTCCATCCAAATTTCTTTATGTTTCTTATAAAAAAGAAACATAGCTGTTGTACGAAGAATGGGAGAAATTTAAACATCCAATTTTGAAATCCCGAAATGTATCAGGATTGCATCTTGAATCTTAATTAACCTCTCTGCTGAGATTGCACCCGTAAGTTTTACCAGTCTTAACTTGTCAATAGTTCTTACCTGGTTGCACTTTACTTTTGAATCTGCTTGCAATCCTGAATCAGCCTTAGAAATAAAAACTTCAAACGGGTATATTTTATCAATAGAAGAAGTTATTGGAATTAGGGTAACAGTTGAAGAATATTCATTATTCCTGTCATTTGAAATTATTAATGCTGGTCTTGTTTTCCCAATCTCATGTTCTGTCACAGGCTCTAAAGATACCAGCCAGATTTCACCTCTTTTGGGATAATTAATCAATCAGGCCACCTTTCCAGTGCTGCGTCTTCCCACTCCTGATTTATTTTCTTATCATCGTTAAGACTATTTTTATATCCTTCAA
The DNA here is from genome assembly GCA_023379515.1 of Actinomycetota bacterium. Next base: position 943 of record JAMCQQ010000126.1, on the reverse strand, counting down.
TGAGAAGCGCGTCTAATTTTTCTTCATTATCCTTTTTAATTTTCTCAATTATTGCTTTTGCAATAAATTTACTCTTATTCTGATAAACTTCTATTGCTTCAGCAACTCTTTCCGGTAAAGTTATATTTAATCTTTTCATATCTTATTTTTTTTCGTTTATATGTTTATTATTAACAGCACAAATTATACACAACTTTTGCTGTATTATCAATACATTAAAATTATTAAGTAGATTGATACATGTGTTATTATAATAAAAAGTTAAATACATTCTTGTAAATTAGAAAAATTTATTTTAAATTAAAGGAAATGAAAGAAATATTAAAAAATAATTACAAAATTTCTGCATCAATACTAAATGCTGATTTCATGAATCTCGGCAGGGAAATTGAAATAGTTGAAAAAGCCGGTGTTGATATGCTTCACATTGATGTAATGGATGGAAATTTCGTACCTAATATTACGCTGGGCCAGCCAGTAGTCAAAGAGATTAGAAAGCATACAAAACTATTTCTGGATGTTCACCTGATGATAAAAAATCCTGACAAACACATTGACAGCTTTATTGAAGCCGGGGCGGACCTGATAAATGTTCATGTTGAAGGATGTAAGCACCTTGACAGAACGCTAAATTATATAAAGCAGAATGGAATTAAAACAGCAGCGGCGCTAAATCCTGCAACACCAATATGCTTTGTTGAAAATGTTTTCAAATATCTGGACATGATTCTGATAATGACCGTAAATCCGGGGTTTGGGGGCCAGCAATTTATTGGTGATATGGTATATAAAATTCAGAAATTAAGAGCAATGATAGAAAATTACCAGAATTATTCCGGCAACAGGAAAAATATTGATATTCAGGTTGACGGAGGCATAAACCTTGAAACTGCTCCTAAAGTGGTAGCAGCTGGTGCCAATGTTCTGGTAATGGGGACCGCAA
>JAMCQQ010000125.1 GCA_023379515.1 Actinomycetota bacterium | reverse complement strand
GAAGTTACATAAAATCGCAAAAGTTATTAAAATTAATAAAAATATAGCTGAAATAAAAAGTTTCGGGGTTGTCAAAGAAGTTGACATAACACTGGTTCCTGATGCAAAGATTGGTGATTATGTAATAGTTCACGCAGGCTTTGCAATTCAAATTATTGATGAAAAAGAAGCTTCAATTACAGAAGATTACTGGAAAGAATTCCTGGAACAGATATGAACATTACAGAAATTTGCACAGAAATTAATAATCTTGTCAGAGATTTAAATAAGAAAAGTATAAATATTATGGAAGTATGCGGAACGCATACAATGGAAATAGCCCGCAACGGACTAAAACAACTGCTCCCATCAGAAGTTAATCTTATTAGTGGCCCCGGCTGCCCTGTTTGTGTTACTCCGACAATCGAAATTGATAAAATGATTGAAATCATAAGGAATTATGATATTACCGTTTTTAGTTTCGGTGACATGATAAGGGTCCCAGGCTCAAGTTCAAGCCTGGCTTATGAAAAATCTTTAGGTAAAGATGTGGTTATTTGTTATTCCCCGCTTGATTCCCTGGATTTTGCATTAAAAAACCCTGATAGAAATGTGATTTTTATTGCGATTGGCTTCGAGACAACCATACCATTAAGTTCAGTCATTATAAAAAGAGCAAGAGAAAAAAAATTAAAAAATTTTTTTATTTATTGCACGCACAAAATAATACCGCCTGCTCTTGATGCGTTATTGAAAGACAAGGAAATCCGGATAAACGGATTGCTGCTTCCGGGCCATGTCTCAGCAATAATTGGCAGCAAACCATATCAATTCATACCCAGAGATTATGATATCCCTGGCGTAATAAGCGGTTTTGATCCCGAAGGTATCCTGCGGGCAATAAAAATGATTTTGGTACAGCTTAAGCAGAAAAAATCCAGGATTGAAATTGAATATAAGAGCGTGGTAAAGGAAGAAGGAAATATCATAGCCGTAAATCAAATTCATGAAGTTTTTGAGGCTGAAGATTCCATTTGGAGAGGTTTGGGCAGCATTCCAAAAAGCGGTTTAAAGTTAAAGTCTGATTTTTCTGAATTTGATGCAAAATTAAAATTTCCAACTAAAGAACTGAATTCGCCGGACCCAAAGGGATGTGAGTGCGGCAGCGTTCTTAAAGGCATAAAAAAACCTAATGAATGCAGGCTTTTTGCAAAATCATGCACACCTGATAATCCCATAGGACCCTGCATGGTTTCGAGCGAAGGAACTTGTGCCGCTTATTATAAATTTTACAGGGTAAAATATTAAATTAAAATAAATAAATTGCCGGAAAAAATAAAAATAACTGATTCTCCACAATTAAAAGTAATCAATATTTCACACGGTGACGGTGGATTAAAAACAGGAGAATTAATAAATAGATTCATACTTAAATATTTAAAGAATGATATACTCGAAAAGCTTGAAGACAGCGCTTCGCTTTGTATCGAAGAAAAAAATATTGCTTATACGACTGACAGTTTTGTTGTGGAGCCTATTTTTTTCCCGGGTGGAGATATCGGAAAATTATCAATTTGCGGGACCATCAATGACCTTGTAACAACCGGATGCACCCCTTTTGTTCTCAGCCTTTCTCTGATACTTGAAGAAGGTTTCCCATTAAAAGATTTGGAAAAGATACTGATATCAATTAGAAAGACTGTCGGAGAAGTTAACCTGGCCAACAATGGAGTTGATTTAAAAATAGTAACCGGAGATACCAAAGTAGTGCCAAAGGGATTTGTTGATAAAATTTTTATAAATACTTCAGGCATAGGTCTGAACCAGTCAAATATGGAAATATCTTCTTCAAAAATAAAAGTTAATGATTCCATATTGATCAATGGCAGTATTGGCGAACATGGTCTTGCAATTTTAAGCCAGAGAAGAGAATTTAATTTTAAAACAGGTATTGTGAGTGACTGTGCCCCTCTTAATTCCCTTATAAATGACATTTGCGGGTCCTCATCAGATAAAATTCATGCAATGAGGGATGCTACGCGTGGGGGACTTGCAAGAGTATTAATAGAAATGGCGCAGGCTTCGAAAACAACCATCGAGATAGAAAAGGCAAAAATCCCAATAAAAAAAGAGGTAAGAGGATTATGTGAATTTTTAGGAATGGATCCATTATATATAGCAAATGAAGGAAAGATGGTTATTTTTGTTGAAAGCAAAGATGCAGAAAAAGTACTTGGGGCAATGAGAAAAAGTAAATATGGAAAAGATTCCCAAATAATTGGCAGGGTTGTTAAAAAAAGCCAAGGTATTGTTGTTCTCAATACTGAAATCGGCACAAAAAGAATCATTGACCTTCATTACAGTGAGCAGCTCCCAAGGATATGCTAAAATTTATTTTGATTTTAACCTGACAATAAGGTTTTCCAATTCAGAATTAAGCTCAACAGGAAGTCTGCTCTCAAATTTAGAATAGAATCGTCTTATCTCTTCGGCCTCTTTTAACCATTGTTCATTATCAATTTCAAGCAGACTGGTTAAATTTCCAGGTTTTAAATCCAGGCCATTTGTGTCTATATCTTTTTCATTGGGTACATAACCGATAGGAGTTTTTGAGGCATCGATTTTTCCTTTGCATCTGCTGATTATCCATTCAAGCACCCTGAGATTGTCTCCATATCCGGGCCATAAGAAATTACCACTGCCATCAGTTCTGAACCAATTGACATTAAATATCATTGGTTGATTTTTGATTTTTTTGCCCATTTCAAGCCAGTGTCTGAAATAATCTCCCATATTATAACCACAGAATGGTATCATAGCCATCGGATCTCTTCTGATAACACCTTGGGAGCCATATTGCGCAGCAGTAACCTCAGAAGCCATTATCGAACCTAAAAATACTCCATTTTGCCAGTTAAATGACTGGTATACAAGCGGTGCAAGCGCCGCTCGCCTTCCGCCAAAAATAATTGCAGATATCGGTACACCGTTTGGATCATCAAGCTTATCTGTTGCAGTTGGGCATTGTCTTATAGGAGCCGTGAACCTGCTATTTGGATTTGCACCTTTTACAG